>VBKL01000208.1 GCA_005879805.1 Deltaproteobacteria bacterium
TTCTGGCGGTCATGCGCGGGCCCCTCGGCGCGGGTGAGGTTCAGGGCCGTGTTGATCAGTGACACGTGCGAGAAAGCCTGCGGGAAGTTGCCGACGAGCCGCTTCGACCGGGGGTCGTATTCCTCCGAAAGCAGCCCGACGTCGTTGCATAGCCCAGTCAGGCGGTCGAAGAGCGCGGTCGCCTCCTCGCGGCGGCCCTGCAGCACGTAGTTGTCCGCCAGCCAGAAGGAACAGGGCAGGAACGCGCCTTCGCCCGGAGGAAGTCCGTCGACTCCCGATTGCGTCTCGTACCGCTGCACGAACCCGCCGTGCAGAAGCCGCTTCTCGATCGCGGCGACGGTCCCGCGAACGCGGGGATCCTCGGGCGGCAAGAATCCGACGATGGGAATGAGGAGCAGGCTCGCGTCGAGCTCCTTGGATCCATAGGCCTGCACGAAGGATCCCTGTGCTGCGTCGAATCCTTCCTCGCACACCGAGGCGTGGATCTGGTCGCGGACCGCTCGCCATCGGTCGATCGGCCCTTCCAGCCCGAACTGCTCCATGCTCTTCACCCCGCGATCGAACGCGACCCACGCCATTATCTTCGAGTGCGTGAAGTTCTGGCGCGGGCCGCGCACCTCCCAGATCCCCTCGTCAGGCTGGGTCCAGATCCCCTCGAGATGCTCGATCAGGTGCGTCTCCAGCGCCCAGCTCGCCTCGTCGTACGCAAGGCCGACGCGCCGAGAAAGATGGAGCGCGTCCATCACCTCGCCGAATACGTCGAGCTGGAGCTGCTGCGAGGCGGCGTTACCGATGCGCACCGGACGTGAACCCTGGTATCCGGGAAGCCAGTCGAGCTCGAGCTCGGGCAGCCGCCGCTCGCCCGCGACGCCGTACATGATCTGCAGCTGCGCCGGGTCGCCGGCGACCGCGCGGAGCAGCCACTCGCGCCACGCCCGCGCCTCGGAGACGAACCCGGCGCTCATCAGCGAATAGAGCGTGAAGGTGGCATCTCGCAGCCAGCAGATCCGGTAGTCCCAGTTGCGCACTCCGCCGGGTTGCTCCGGCAAGGAGGTCGTCGCCGCCGCGATGACGCCCCCGGTCGGTTCGTAGGTGAGCGCCTTGAGCGTGATGAGCGAGCGCTGGACGATGTCGCGATGGGGCCCCGTGACGTTGCAGTGCTTGCACCAGTCCCGCCATCCCTCCTCGCTTTCGCGCAGCGCCACCTCGGCGTCGACGTGCCCTGGATCGGGCAGGTGCGACGGCGACCAGGTGAGCACGAACGGCACGCGGTCGCCGGGTCCTACCGTGAAGCGGGCGACGGTGGTGAGGCCCTCGCCGTGGGTCGCGACGGGAGTCGCGAGGCGGAGGACGTCGGGACCGCCGATGGCCTCGATCCCATCGCTGATGCGCCGCACCCACGGCACCACCGCGCCGTAACCGTATCGGATGACGAGCTGCATCCGCATCGGCACCCGGCCGCGCTTTCCGATCACGATGCGCGCGAGGTCCGTGCCCTGGCCGGAGATCGGCATCAGGTCGACCAGCGTGACCGCCCCGTCCTCGGTCTCGAAGTCGGTTTCGAGAATGAGCGTGCGGTCGCGGTAGCGCCGCGTCACCCGGCGCACGCCTCCCTCGGGAGCGAGGAGCCATCGTCCGCTGTCCGGCGTGCCGAGCAGCGCCGCGAAGCACGCCTCCGAATCGATCCGCGGAAGGCAGAGCCAGTCGATCGAGCCATCCTTGCCGACCAGCGCCACGCTGCGGCAGTCAGCGACGATGGCATAGTCCTCGATGGGCAGAGGCATGCCGGATCTTAGGCACGGACCGGGCAAGCCTGTCTTGACGGCCCCCCGCCGGCGATCTAGAAGCCTCGGCTCCGCCGGCGCTTCCGCCGGTCGACATTTACGGGATGAGAGGCAGGGAGAGGTGGCCGAGAGGCTGAAGGCGCTGGTTTGCTAAACCAGTATACGGCCCAAAGCTGTATCGAGGGTTCGAATCCCTCCCTCTCCGCCAGTGCCGTGGCGACGGGCCCATAGCTCAGTTGGATAGAGCGTCGGACTACGAATCCGAAGGCCGCAGGTTCGAATCCTGCTGGGCCCGCCACTTGAAGGCCGGAGCGTGCAAGCGCCCGATTGCACCTCTGACGTAGCCAGGACCAGCCGATCGTAGACGCGCGGCCTGGGAAACTGGATCCAGGGGCCCGCCCAGCGCGGCAACAAAGCAGGAACGTTCGAGAGGAGACGATGTCGATACCGCCGGCGACGGGCAACACCCCGATCGAATCCACCAGGATAGGCCCCGAAGATCCACGCTATCGCGCGGTGGTCGATAAGCGTTTCAATAAGCGCTACGGCGCGAAACCGGATTACGTCAGGCTGGTCGGATCGGGCGCAGAAGTCGTCTCGGCCGTCGAGGAGGCGGTTGCGGAGAAACGACGGCTGGTGGCGACGAGCGGCGGGCACTGCCTCGAGGGATTCGTCTCGGACCCCGAGGTGCGCGTGATCATCGACGTATCACCGATGAAACGCGTCTACTACGACGACCGGATGCGCGCCATCGCGGTCGAAGCCGGAGCGACGGTCGGGGAAACCTTTCGCGCGCTGTTCGAGCAGTGGGGTACCGTCGTCCCGCTGGGCGAGTATCCCGGCGTCGGTATGGGCGGCCATGTGGTGGGCGGTGCCTTTGGTTTCCTCTGCCGTCAGCTCGGCCTCGCCGCCGATTACCTGCACGCCGTCGAGGTGGTCACCGTCGACGATCGCGGACGCGCACGGAGCGTGGTGGCGACGCGCGAGACCGCCGACCCCAATCGCGAGCTCTGGTGGGCACACACAGGCGGCGGCGGGGGAAACTTCGGCATCGTCACGCGATACTGGTTCCGCTCGCCTGACGCGAGCGCCGGCGATCCCACGAGGCTCCTGCCGCGTGCACCGGAGTCGGTCGCGACCTTCACGGCGCAGTGGAACTGGACCGACATCGACCGCGCATCGTTCACGCGGTTGCTGACGAAGCACGGTACCTGGTGTGAGCACAGCAGCGGCGCCGACTCGCCTGACGCGTCGTTGTGGACGCTCCTCCTTTTGCATCGGCGGGAGCTAGGCAAGATCTTCCTCCGCGGTGTGAGCACGGCGGGCGGCGGGGCAGAGCATCAGATCGAGAAGCACGTGTCTTCGTTGGCCGCCGGCATCGGCGACCCGGCCGGTGGCCAGGCGACGCGACTGTCCTGGCTCGAGTTTGCGCTCGACCCATTTCCCGACCTCTTCGCGATGCCGCCCGGCGGCGTGAGCATGAAGATGAAGGACGCGCTGCTCAGGAAGCGCCTCACCGAGCGCCAGATCGGCGTCGTCTACGATTACATGACGCGCAGCGATCATGACGTCATGGGCGGCGCGTTCGGGCTCGCGACGTACGGCGGCCGCGTCAACACGGTGGCGAGCGACGCCACGGCCTCCGCGCACCGCGGGGCCATTCTCGACAGCGCCTGCAACACGGGATGGGTGGATCGCCGGGACGAGGAGAAGAACCTGAGATGGGTGCGCGCGTTCTATCGCGAGCTGTTCGCCGACACGGGTGGCGTGCCGGTCCCCGGCGACCGTCATGACGGCGCGCTGATCAACCACCCGGATACGGATCTCGCCGACCCGACGCTGAATACTTCTGGAGTGCCCTGGTACACGATCTATTACCAGGCGAACTACCCGCGGTTGCAACGGATCAAGCGGCAGTGGGATCCGCTGAACGTGTTCCGGCATGCCTTGGCGATCCGTGGCGAATGAGATGTCGTCCGGTGGCGTCGCTTCCTGCACCACCGGTGAAAACCTGCTAGATCGCGCAACGAATCCGAACGATCTTTGAGATCCGTGGATGAAACGTTCATGGCGGAGGCGCTCCTCGAGGCGCGCGCCGCGGCGGGAGAGGGCGAGGTGCCCATCGGCTCCGTCGTGGTCGCCGAGGGACGCATCGTCGGCCGGGGCCGGAACGCCCGCGAGGCGCGGTCCGATCCGACGGCGCACGCCGAGGTCCTTGCGCTACAGGAGGCGGCCCGCTCGCTGGGCCGGTGGAGGCTCTCCGGTGCGACCGTCTATGCGACGCTCGA
>VBKL01000209.1 GCA_005879805.1 Deltaproteobacteria bacterium
CGCGGCGGAACCCTGGGATGCGCCACCGCTCGAGGGCGACCCGCGCGCGATCGCCGCTGCAGCCGCGGCGCTGACGCCGCCGCCCGGCGCCGACGCCGATGTGCTGCTCGAGGAGCACGAGATTCGCATCGACGGCGACGGCCGCCGGACGATGAGCCATCACCTCATCGTCCGCGTGCTGAGCGACATCGGAGTCACCCAGTGGGGCACCTTCGGCGCCTGGTACACCCCCTGGAGAATGCAGCGGCCATTGCTCCGCGCTCGCTCCATCTCGCCGGCGGGTGAGGTCAACTCGCTGGATTCCGCCACGCTCGTCGTCGCGCCCGCGAAGCCCGGAAGCCCGATCGAGTTCGACGATGCGCGCGTCCTGCGCGGCCCGGTTCCCGGCGTTCGGCAGCGGAGCATCGTCGAGACGCTTGCCGTGACGACGGAGACTGCCCCGGTCCTGTCCGCCAGCCCCACGGGGCTCCTCTGGCTGGGCGGAGCCGCCCCTCGCCGGCGCATTCGCGCCTCGGTCGAGGCGACCGGGGGCGTGCCCTTGCGCGCGCGGCTTGCGGGAACGCCCGTCCCCCTTCGATCCTCGTCGCAGGCGGGAAAGACACGATTCGAAGTCGAGCTCGAAAGCGTGCCCGGCGAAACGGGAGTCGGAGAGAAGGACCTTCCGCCCGACGCCCTTCCGAGGCCGCAGCTGCGTTACTCCGCGGCGAAGTCCTGGAACGACGTCGCCGCCTCCTACGCTGCCATCGTCGACGCGCAGCTCGCCGGTTCCGATTTGCGTCCACGAGCGAAAGCGCTGGCGCTCACGGCGGCGTCGCGCGAAGAGGCCGTGCGCCGTGCGTACATAGAGGTCCGGAAGAGCGTTCGCTACACTGCCGTCGAGCTCGGGTCGTCGGCGATCGTCCCTCGCGCTCCGGACGAGACGCTGCGCCGCGGATACGGCGACTGCAAGGACCTCTCCACACTGCTCGTGGGCCTGCTCCGGGCAGCCGGGATCGAATCGTACGTCGCCCTGATCAGCGCGGCATCCGCGCCGGTCGCGGAGGAGCTGCCCGGATTCCAGTTCGATCACGCCATCGTCTACGTGCCGGGCAATCCAGCCATCTGGGTGGATCCCACGGTAGACGGCGATGGCTCGCTCCCTCCCTCGGATCAGGACCGCGCGGCCCTCGTCGCACAGCCTCGAACGCGAGACCTGCTGCGGACGCCGGACACGAGCCGAGACAATCTCACCCGCAGCGTCGCGCGCATCGAGCTTGCCGAGAGCGGACCCGCGCGCCTCACGCAGACGTTCGAGACCCACGGCGCGCCCGACATCGTCAACCACGTGCTCCTGGGCGATGCCCAACGCGCGAAGTCGCTGGGCGAGTTCTTTCGCAAGCGGCTGCACGCGAGCGCCCTCAAGCGGTTCGAAGTGCACGCCGAGCCCGGCAGCCTCGCTCGAAGCGAGTGGGAGTTCGAGAAGGTGGGCGCCTTCATGACTGCGTCCGGTCACGCCGAGACGCGGCTCGACCTCGCCGAGATGGTCCTGGCAGTCCCGGAATCGCTGCGCCTCGCGGATACCTCACCACGCCGGTTCGACGTCTACCTGCGGGTACCGGTCCTGATCGAGCTCCAGTATCGATTCCAGCTTCCCGCTCACTGGTCAGCCCGCCCGCTACCGGAAGGGCGGACGGTGCAGCTCGGACCCGTTCCGTTACGCGAGGAACTGTCAGCCTCGCCCGGGGAGGTCGTCGCCACCTTCACGCTCGATCTGCGCCGGCGCCGCTTCTCGCCCCAGGAGGCGACCGCGTTTCGCGAGGCGCTTCGGACCCTGCAGCCCATCTTGCTACGCTTCGACTCCCGAGCCGGCGCGGAGGCCGCCGCCGGGCGCCTGAGATCGGCCATCGAGGAGCACCGTTCGCTCATCGCGCTGCACCCGTCGGAGGCGGTGCACCATGCCGAGCTGTCGTTCGCGCTCCTCTCGGCAGGCGCGGGAGAGGAGGCGCGCGCGGAGGCGCGGCGGGCGGTCGAGCTGGAGCCGGCGTCCGCGTTCGCGCACCTCGCCGCCGGGTGGGCGTTCGATCACGACGGCCTCGGACGACTGCGCCGGAGGGGATTCGATCAGGGCACAGCGATCGCGGAGTACCGGAAGGGCAAAGAGCTGGATCCGGACAACTACGACGTCCGCCGCCACCTGGCCGCGACGCTCGAGCTCGACGCGACCGGCGTACGCTTCGGGAGCGGAGCGGCGCTGGACGCGGCGGCGTCCGAATACCAGGCGATCCGCAAGGACCTCGGTCGCCGGGACCTGGACGACCGGTACCTGGCCGTGCAGCTCCAGCGGGAGCAGTTCGACGCGGTGCTTCGGTTCGCCGGCGAAACCAAGGAGACCGCGGCGAGGGACGCTGCCGTGATCGCCGCGATCGCGGCCCAGCGCGGCGCGACCGCGGCGCTCGAGGAGCTGGCTCGCCGCGCGGGAACCGTCCAGCGGCGGACGGAGTGCGCGGAGATCGCCGCGCGCGCGCTCCTCGCCTTGCGGCGCCATGCGCTCGCGGCGGAGCTGTACTCGGCCGCCAGCGAAGGCTCGTCGAATGCGGAGCGGCTCCAGCGGATCGCCGATCTATTGCGCAAGACGCACCGGCGCGAGGAGCACAAGCTGGATACCGCTTCCGCCGCGGACGTGGTGCGGAGCGCGCTCGTCCTGGCGCTCGAGCCGCAACCGGCTCCTGCCCGCCTCGACGATCTGGTCGCGGCCGTTGCCCGCAAGGCGCTGCGCGACGAGCACACCTTTCAACGCGTCGGCGCCCGGATCGCGGCGATGCATCGGCAGATGGGCCTTGTCGATGTGCCCACCGCGGCGGCGCAGGACTTGCTCCTCGCCGAGCTGGACACGACGGCGGAGGGCGATTCCAACGAGGGCTTCCGGGTGACGGCGCGGGCTGGCGCGGGCGCCGCCGCCGTGTCCCTGACCGCCTTTCTCGCCATCGAGGACGGGCGGCCGCGCGTGCTTTGCATCGACACCTGCGGGCTTCTCATCGGTGAGCATGTTCTTTCGCTCGCGGACGCGGGAAGGCTGTCCGCCGCGGCGCGCTTCTTGACCTGGCAGCGGACGCGCTTCGACCCGGCGGCGCGTGATCTCGCGCCCTCGCGACCGCGAAGGACGCGCAAGCGGCGCTGGGCGCCCTGGACGTCGTCGCACGCGCACTGCCCCGCTCAGCTGCCGTCTACCGGTTGCGGGCCGACGTCCTCTCGCGGTTCGAGCGATGGCCCGACGTCACGCGAGAAGCATCGGAGCGGCTCGCCAGCCATCCCGACGACCCGGACGCGCTCGGCCATCTCGCCCAGGCGATGGAGGCAGTGGGCGATCTCGAGGGCGCGTCCCGCCTTTGGGACAAGCGCGCGGCGGGGAGCAACCCGGGTAGCGCGCTGAACAACGCCGCCTGGAATGCGCTCGTGCGAAACCAGGCCGGCGAAGCCGAGGTGGCGAAGGCGAGGCGCGCCGTCGATCTGGATCAAAGACCGGTCCGGACCCACCAGCACACCCTCGCTGCGTTGCAGGCGCTCACGGGGCACGTGAACGAAGCGCGCCAGACTTTGTTCCGGTGGGTCGACGTGAAGGAGGCCGACGAGCTGGACGAGTCCGAATGGCTTCTCGCCGGACTCGTCGCGGAGGGAGACGGTCTTCCTCGCACCGCGCTTGGTGCCTACGCGCACATCGCTTCTCCGCCGCTGCCGCGTCCGCTCTCGACCGCGGTCGTGGCACGACAGCGGGAGAAGGCACTGAACGGCGCCGGTCCGACACCACGGCCTTGACGCACTCCGCGTGGCACCCTGATGTCGACAACACTGCAGGAGCGGGTGAGACTCCTCGATCTTTCGCGCGCCTCGTCGAAACTACGGCGCCATGCTCATCGCCCTCGCATTGGCTGCGGCACAGTCGTGTCCCGGCGACCTCGAGCCGTGGCGCAGATTGCTCGGCGCCGAATGGATCGACTGCCACGCGGTCGCCGACCTCACCACGACGAACAATCCGTACACCGATCCGCAGTCGCTCACCGGCATGGGCTTTCCGCCACCCGGCTCCGGCACGCTGAACTCGAAGTACACGAACCCCACTTCGCCGCCGGTGCGCGGTATCCAGATCGACGGCTACTTCCCGGACTCCTGCAACGCGTTCCAACCGGAGCCGGCGCTGACGGCGAAAGACGGCTCGCCGTTCATTCCAGGCTGCACGCCGCCCGTCGTCCCGGGACAGACTTGCACGACGGGGTGCCACCACGACGCGCAGTTCGTGCTTCGAATCCCCGACACGTGGGACGGACACCTGCTCACCGCGGGCACGCCAGGGATCCGCGATGCGTTCTCTAGCGACTTCATCCTCGGCGACTATGCGCTCGAAAAGGGCTGGGCCTATGTCTCGCAGGATAAAGGCAACATGGGCGCGAACTTCTTCCGCAGCGGCAGCGACGAGGCCGGCGCGACGGGCACGCCGTGGGAGCCGGGCGCCGCGATCCACGAGTGGACCGCGCGCATCCGCCAGGCCACCGCGGCCACGAAAGCGCTGCTCGGCGCGCTCGCGCCGCAGTATGGCGTGACGCTTGGCAGGAGCTACGTCGCCGGCATCTCCAACGGGGGTTATCAGACACGCCGGGCCATCGAGACGGACTTCAAGCACCAGCAGCTCTACGACGGCGGCGTCGACTGGGAGGGCACGTTGTTCCTCGGCCAGCTTCCCGCCGGGATCCAGACCCAGACCGCGACGACCGGCTTCAGCCTCTTAACGTATCTGCCGACCGCGCTTCTCAACTACCCCGGCGACGTGCTCGGCTTGCCGTCGAGCGTCGCGGCGCTGCAGGCGGTGGGCTTCAACCCGCAGTCGCAGCCGCTCTGGGCATATCACTGGGGCATCTACTGGGGCCTGACGCAGAAGATCTATCGCCTCGAATTCGACCCCGAATACACCGGCTACACGTGCTCCGACATGCTCGGCGCCGGCCCTTCCTGCGTCTCGCCGCCGGCGCTCACCGTACCGCCGACGGATCCCGACGCTCTCTACGACTACCGGGCGCGCATCGTGCAGAACCCCGCCATCCTCGCGCGCATCGCCCCCGTCGAGAACACCGGCAATCTGCAGCGCCCGCTCATCACGCTGCACGGCGATCAGGACTCGCTGCTACCCATCGCCACGGACTCCGACCTCTACGCGCAGCTCGTAGCGCGCGCGCGCAAGAGCGCGAGGCACCGCTATTACGTCGTGCAGGGCGGTAACCACGTCGACCCCCAGTACGACGACCATGCCGGCGTCGACTCCTATGGCGACACCGTACTGCGGCCGATGCTTCCGTGCGTGCGCGCCGCGCTCGACGCGCTCGCCGCCTGGGTCGAGGGCGAGGTCCCTCCGCCACCGAGCCACACCATTCCGCGGCCCAAGGGCGCGAGCCCTGCGCAGCTCGCGAACCAGTGCAGCTTGCAGTGACGGCGCCGCTCGCGCCGCGCCATCAAGGCGCTCTTGCGCCGATGAGCCGCGAAGGAGAATGCACGTTGCTCCTCAGACGAAGCCGGCCACGCCGACGGCGGCGCCGGCAGCGATCAACCAGATCGGATTGACCTTCGTCCGGAAGACGATCGCCGCCGCGAGGAGCGCGAGCGTCGCCCCGCGAAAGTCCCAGCTGCCACTGCCGCGCAGCAGGATCCATCCCGTGGCGAACACCAGTCCGACGGAAATGGGAACGAGGCCCTTGCCGATTGCGCGCGCGAGAGGACCCGGAGCACGGTTGGCCGAGGCGCGGACCATGGCGACGCTGAGGAGGGTGGGCGGCCCGAGGATCGCCAAGGTCGCCGCGGCAGCTCCGGCCCAGCCCGCGACCTCCCATCCGACGAGGGTGATGTAGAGGAAGTTCGGGCCGGGCGCCGCCTGGGCGAGCGCAAATGCTGCCGAGAACTGCTCGGCAGTGATCCAGTGATGCGAGTCGACGACGTAGCGCTGCATCTCGGGCGCGACCATCACGACGCCGCCGCCGATGGCCATCAGCGAGAGCAGCGCGAAGTGCAGGAACATCGGCGCGACGACGCTCCAGACCGGTGCGTCGCCGGAGTCCGGGATCACCAGTGCTCCCTCCAGGCCAGCAGGATTCCGATCGGGCCGACGAACGCGATCACCGCGAACAGCGGAAAGCGCATCAGCCCGACGCCCAGGAAGGCGACGACGGAAAGAGAGACCGGCACGGCGTGCCGTGGGACGGCCCGGGACATCTTCATGGCGGTGGCGAGGACCAGCCCGGCGACGACCGCGGACATTCCCGTCAGCGCCCTGTGCACGGGCGGAAGCGCGCCGAATTCGTGCCAGGCGACGCCGAGGCCGAGCACGATGGCCGTCGGCAGCGCGATCATTCCGCCGAGAGCCATCGCGGATCCGCCGATGCCGGCGGAGCGGTATCCGAACATCACCGACAGGTTGCAGATCGTCGGACCCGGCATCACCTGGCTCGCCGCGAGGAGCTTCGTGAAATCCTCGGGAGTGAGCCAGCGGCGCCGCTCCACCAGGTGGCGGTACGCGAACGGCAGGACGCCGCCGAATCCCGACAGCGCCATCTCCGAGAACGCGAGGAACAGCGTCAATGGAGAGATCTTCGGCGGCACAGGCGGATTCTATGCTGGAGAAGGCTACCCCTGCCCCGTCCTTGCGAGCGAGCGCCTGCTACCAGGGACGCAGATCGGGCTTGCAGGGCACACCGGGACCGGAAGCGCCAACTTCAGCACGTGACCGGCAACCGGAATCGCATTGCGCTTCTGCTCGTGCTTCTGCTCGTCGGGGCAGCGGGCGTGCTCTGGTGGGCAGACTCGCGCCGCCTGGCGACCGCAAACCAATCGGTAGCCCATACGCAGGAGGTGAGCCGGCAAATCGAGTTGCTCGCCGGAAACCTCACGGAGATGGAGAGCAACGCGCGCGGCTTCGTGCTCGGCGGCGACGCGCGGCTGCTCCGCGACGCCCGGCGGGCGGATGAGGATGCGCGTTCCGGCGTCGCCAGCGTGGTGCGGCTCACCGCCGACAATGCCCGGCAGCAGCAGCTCGGGTCGATGCTCAGGGGCGCCATCGACGAGAAGATCGCCTTCAACGTTGATCGCGGTGGCGCTGTTGACGCTCCTGGCGTTCGCGCGCGCCGATAGCCTCGCGCGACGCCGTGCCGCCGACGAGACGCGGCTTTCCGATGAGCGCTTCCGGCTCCTGCTCGGCGCCGTCCGCGACTATGCCATCATCATGCTCGACCCGCAGGGCCGGGTAGAGAGCTGGAACGGCGCTGCCGAGCGGATCTTCGGCTACACCGCTCCCGAGATCGTGGGCCAGCACGTCTCGCGCTTCTTGCCTGCCGGCATGGCACCCGACGCAGAGCTGGTGGCCGCCGAGCGTGAGCGTTTCGAGGAGGAGGCGCTGCGCGTCCGCAAGAGCGGCGAGACCTTCTGGGCCGACGTGGTCGTCACCGGCATCCGCGACCGCGAGGGGAAGCTGCGCGGGTTCGCCAAGGTGGTCCGCGACGTCACCGAGCGCAAGCTGCTCGACGACGAGCTGCGGGAGAACCGCGCCCGGCTGGCGCAGTCGAACCGGGAGCTGCAGGACTTCGCCATGGTCGCCTCCCACGACCTGCAGGAGCCGCTCCGGAAGGTGCAGATGTTCGGCGACAAGCTGCGCCGCCGCTACGCCGCCGAGCTCGGCGACGAGGGCCGCGACTGGCTTCTGCGGATGACGAACGCAGCAACGCGCGGGCAATCCCTCATCCAGGGGCTGCTCGCCTTCTCGCGCGTGACCACCAAGGCGCAACCCAAGATTTCGGTCGATCTGGAACAGACCACGCGCGAGGTAGTCGGCGATCTCGAGGCCCGCATCGCCGACGCGGGTGGCCGCGTGGAGATCGGCGCGCTGCCGACCGTCCAGGCCGACCCGCTGCAGATGCGCCAGCTCAGGGCATGGGTCTCGCCATCTGCCGCAAGATCGTCGAGCGCCACGGCGGCCACATCACTGCGCAGAGCGAGCCTGGGCGTGGCACCACCTTCCTTATCGATCTCCCCGCAGGCCAGTGAGGAAACCATGACTCCCAAGCCACTCACCATCCTGATGGCCGACGACGACGAAGACGACCGGATGAGCACGCGGGAGGCGTTCCAGGAGCACCATCTGGTGAACGATTTCCACACCGTCAACGACGGCGAGGAGCTTATGGAGTTCCTGCATCGCCGCGGGAAGTACAAGAGCGCGCCTCGGCCCGGCCTCATCCTGCTCGACCTCAACATGCCGCGAAAGGACGGGCGCGAAGCGCTGCGCGAGATCAAGAGCGATCCGCAGCTCCGCTCGATCCCGGTGGTGATCCTGACCACCTCGCGCGAGGAGGAGGACATCCTGAAGACGTACGACCTGGGAGCGAACTCGTTCGTCGCAAAGCCGGTCGGATTCGAGTCCCTGGTCCAGCTGGTGAGCACGATGACGCGGTACTGGTTCCAGCTCGTCGAGTTACCCCCGCAGGAAGCCATGCATGGCTGAAGACGCTGCCGTCCGCGTGCTGCTCGTCGACGACGACGAGGACGAGTTCATCGTCACCCGCGATCTCTTCCGGGAGATCGGAAACGGATACGAGCTCTCGTGGGCGCGCAGCTACGAGGACGGAATCGCGGAGATCTCGCGCTGCGATTGGGACGCGTTCCTGTTCGACTACCACCTCGGCGCGCGCACCGGCGTGGACCTGCTCCGCGAGGTGAAGTCGATGGGATGCCGTTCGCCGATCCTGATCCTCACCGGGGCGGGTGATCGCGCGGTGGATCTGGAGGCGATGCAGGCCGGCGCGGCAGACTACCTCGACAAGGGACAGCTCACGGCGGCGATGCTCGAGCGATCGATCCGGTACGGCTGGAGGCGGCGAAGCGGCAGATGGTGCGCTTGAATGACCTGATCGAACAGTTGCTCGACGTCTCGCGCATCGCCACCCGCCGGCTGACCGTGCACTCGGACGACGCCGATCTGGCGGAGATCGCGCGCGACATTTGCGAGCGCTTCCGGCCGCAGGCCGAGGCGGCGCGTTCGCCGCTCGAAGTGCAAGCGGACAATCCGGTGCCCGGGCGCTGGGACCGGTTGCGCATCGAGCAGGTCCTCGGAAACCTCCTCTCCAACGCGATCAAGTACGGTCGCGGCAAGCCGATCTCGGTGGGCGTGACCGCTGCCGAGGGCATGGGACGCTTGGCGGTGCACGACGAAGGGATCGGCATCGCGCACGGCGACCTGTCGCGCATCTTCGGGCGCTTCGAGCGTGCGGTGTCCTCGCGCCACTACGGCGGCCTCGGGCTCGGGCTCTACATCGCGCACGAGGTCGTCGAGGCGCACGGCGGCAGCATCCTGGTGCAGTCGGAGCCAGGGCGGGGATCGACCTTCACGGTGCTCTTGCCGTTGCAGGGGGCGCACGCCGCACCCGATGCGACGGCGCAAGCGTCTTAGGCATTGCGGTCTGCGGTTTCTCGGGTCTCCGGGAGAGCTCGCGAACGCCCCGGGCGCCGCTGCGTTCCTTCACGGCCGCTTGGTGGGGCTCACGGTCATCTTGGGATCACGCACCACCACGCCTCCGAGGACCTCGTCGATCTTCTTCAGGATTGCGGCGTCCAGCTTCACCCCGGATGCCTTCGCGTTGTCGTGGACCTGCTCCGGTCGCGAAGCGCCGACGATCGCTGACGACACGTTGGGGTTGTGCAACACCCACGCGACGGCGAGCTGGGCCATGGAGAGCCCCGTCTCCCGCGCGATCGGCTTCAGCTTCTGCACCCGGGTGAGCACGTCGTCGGTGAGGAGGCGCGCGATGAACTGCGAGCCCCGTTCGTCGGTGGCGCGGCTTCCTGCCGGCGGCGGTTGGCCAGGAAGATACTTCCCGGTGAGCACACCTTGCGCGATCGGGGACCAGACGATCTGGCCGATGCCGAGCCTCTCGCACATGGGGATGACCTCCGCTTCGATCACCCTCCACAGCATCGAGTACTGGGGCTGGTTGCTCACCAACGGCACTTTCAGCTCGCGTGCCAGCGCCGCCGCGCGCCCGATCTGCTCCGCCGTCCACTCCGAGAGCCCGATGTAGAGGACCTTCCCTTGGCGGACGAGGTCGGCGAAGGCGAGCATCGTCTCTTCGAGCGGGGTTTCCACGTCGTAGCGGTGTGCCTGGTAGAGGTCGACGTAGTCGGTGCGCAGGCGGCGCAGGCTCCCGTGGAGGGCCTCGAAGACGTGCTTGCGCGACAGACCGCGGTCGTTGGGTCCGGGACCAACGGGCCAATACAGCTTGGTGCAGATCTCCAGGCCCTGGCGCCGCTCGTGGGCGAGCGCCTCCCCCAGCACCTCCTCTGCGCGGGTGCCGGCGTAGACGTCCGCGGTGTCGAAGCTGGTGATGCCCTCTTCGAGCGCCGCCCGCACGCAGGCGATGGCCGCGTCCTTCTCCACCTGGGAGCCATGGGTGATCCAGTTGCCGTACGAAATTTCGCTCACCAGAAGGCCGCTCTGGCCGAGATGCCGGTGGTTCATGGCTCTTACTCCGCACGCCGTGGTCGCAGCAGGGTGTAGCCATACCAGGACGGCACGACGGAGTGGCGGAGTTCCGGACGCTCCAGCACCCGGCACCCAGGCGGCCAAAGCGCTACGCCACTTGCTTAGCAAGCACATATTTATCGAATCTGACGAGTTCGTACTATCGATCCATGAGTAATCCATGGCAGGAAGGGAACTGAACTGGACGGCAGTATCTGGGAGAGGACGGTTGCACAGCCGCGCGGGCGAGACTGCGTACTACCTGAACGGCAAGTTGCCGCGTCTGGTCCTCCTCGCCAGGGGCGTCCGCTTTCCCGCGGGAACCTGGATCCGGGTCGCAGACAGCAAGCTGGCTCCTTGGGAGGTGGAACCCTTGGTGATGGACCTGTTTGCCACGTTGAGACACAGGCCCCTGCCGTTCACGGTGCTCCTCACCGACTTCGACGTGGACGAATTCGAAACCGGCTGACGACCGGTTCAACTCACGCTCTCGGCGCTGTAGCGCGCGAGCAAGCCGGTACGCGCCGCTCGCCGATAGACGCGTGTGAAGAGCCATCCCGCTCCGATCAGCCCGGTGACCGCGAGGGCGCCGCCCGTCGCCAGGTCGGTCAGCGAAGGCCTCGACCCCTGCGCGACGGCGCGCGCCGCTTCGAAGACATAGGAGGGAGGCAGGGCGCGTCCGATCGCCTGCATCCACCCGGGTAATGTGGAGAGCGGATAGAAGACCGCGGCAAAGGGCGTGAGCAGCGCGGGAATGGGCCAGATGAGCCATTCTGCCGCGGGTCCGAGCCGAAGCACGATCGCGGTGCCGAGGATGCCGAGCGCGATGCCGAAGACGAAGAGGATTGCGAGGAATCCCGCGAGTGCCGCGCCGTAGACGGCCAGCGACAATCCGAAGGCGGCGTGCGCCACCGCGATCATCACCAGGAGCCCGACCAGGCTGGTCGCTATGCTGGTGGTAACCAGGCCGATTACGTACTCGGCGATGGTGAGCGGCGTGGCAAAGTAGTTGAGGAAATTACGCGACCACACGTCTTCGAAGAAGGCCATCGTCACGCCGTGCATCACGCGGGTGAGGTAGTCCCAGAGCAACACGGCGCCGAGCAGCGTGGCGACGAAATCGAGGCGAGCGGCCGAGACGCGGTCGAGGAACCGGGTGATGAAGCCCCAGAGGACGACGTCGATCGCCACCCAGGCGAAGAGCGGGACGATGCGCGCCGGGCTGCCGCTCAGGAGGTAGTACTGGCGCACGACGATGGCGGCGATGCGATGCGGTCGCACTCAGGCGCCCTCGAGCGAGAGAGGCTCGCGGGCGACCGCGATGAAGAGATCTTCCAGCGTGGCCTTCCCGTGCTGGCCGGGCAGCACGCGCGGATCTCCGTCGAGGAGGACGCGTCCGCGGGAGAGGAAGAGGACGCGGTCGCACACCTCCTGGACCTCCTGCATGTTGTGCGAGGTCCAGAGGACGCCGGCCTGGGTCTCTCGCACCATGGTGCGGATGCGGTTGCGAACGTCGCGGGCGCTGGCCGGATCGAGCGACGCGGTGGGCTCGTCGAGCAGGAGCAGGTGGGGCCGGTTGAGCATCGCCTTCGCCAGCGCTACCCGGGTCTGTTCGCCGGACGAGAGGACGCCCAGCTTCGCGTCGCGGAAGCGCACGAGGTCGAACTGCCCGAGGACCTCGTCGATGCGCAATCGCAGGTCGCGGACGCCGTAGAGCAGACCGAAGACGCGCAGGTTCTCCACCACCGTGAGATTGCCCGGAAGGGGCGTGTACACGGCGGCGAAGTTGGTGCGCTCGAGCGCCCGCGAGCGCTGGCGGCGCAGATCGACCGCGCCGATGCGGATGCTTCCCGAGGTCGGCTCGAGGACGCCGAGCACCATGTTGATGGTGGTAGTCTTTCCGGCGCCGTTCGGTCCGAGGAGGCCGACGATCTCGTTCTCGCGCACCTCGAACGAGATGCAATCGACGGCCACCGTTTCGCGGTAGCTCTTGCAGAGCTCGCGGATGGCAAGCACGGGCGGGGGCGGCAGGCGCGCGTCGGCATAGACCCAGGCCTGTTTCCCGGAAGCGAGCGTCGTAGAAACCCGTTTGTAGCCTGCGGGCTCGTACCGGTCGGCTTTCAGCAGCTCTTCGTGGGAAACCTCGAACGCCGTACCGGCCACGCGGCTTTCGTTCCTTCCGGTGAACTTCACCACCGCGTGGTCGCTCTTGCCGCTCGCCGCCACGAAGGCCGGATCCTCGACCCGCAACGACGACTGCTCGAATCCGACCAGCTCGTCGGGGTGCCCCTTCAGCCGTCTTCCGAAGGTGGACAGCTGGACGTCTTCCTCCCGCAGCGTGCCGTAGGAGAAGAGCAGGGGCATA
>VBKL01000145.1 GCA_005879805.1 Deltaproteobacteria bacterium
CTTCGGTCCGCCCAACCCGGAATTGCTCAAGCGCAAGAACCTCACCTGGCAGCAGGCCAACCAGCTTCGCGACAAGCTCCCCGAGGCGAAGCAGGTCGGCGCCGAGGTGTGGGAGTTCGCCAAGGAAATGAGCTACGAGGGCCGCCTCGCGCAGGGGTGTCAGGCCGCCGGCGGAAGCGCGGAGTTCTTCACCAACAACAGCCTGCCCATCGCGCATGGCCGCGGGTTCCGCGAGAACGAAGCCGCGACCGCGGCGCGGGTCATCGTGATCGGCGCCTCCATCGTCGACATCCTCTTCCCCAACGAGGATCCCCTCGGCAAGCGGGTACGTCTCGGCCGGCTCGAGCTGGAAGTCATCGGGACCATCGAGCGGCAGGGGAGCGGACCGTTCGGCGGCAACGGGGATCAGGTGGCGGCGATCCCGATCGGGCTCTTCATGGAGCTCTACGGCACCGGCAGGTCGATCAACATCACCGTGATGGGCCAGCCCGGGCAGGACATCCACCGGCTCCAGGATCACGCCATCGCCGCCTTCCGCCAGATCCGCGGCCTCGACGCGCAGCAGGAAGACGATTTCTTCATCTTCTCGAACGACTCGGTCCGCGAGACCTTCGACCAGCTCGCCGGGACCATCACGCTCGGAATGCTGGTCATTTGCGCCATCAGCCTCCTCGTTGGGGGCATCGGCGTGATGAACATCATGCTGGTCGCGGTCGCCGAGCGGACCCGCGAGATCGGCCTGCGCAAGGCGCTTGGCGCCCGCCGTTCTCGCATCCTTGCGCAGTTCGTCATCGAGGCGGTGGTGCTCGCCTCCTGCGGTGGCCTCATCGGCGTCGCCATCGGCTACGCTGCCGCGGCCGTCATGCGGTTCGCCACGCCGCTTCCGGCGCAGGTTCCGCCCTGGGCGGTCGCGCTCTCCATCGGCGTCTCCTGCGGGATCGGGCTCCTCTTCGGCATCTACCCGGCGGCACGCGCCTCCCGGCTGGACCCCGCCGTCGCCCTGCGCGACGAGTAGGAGCCCCACTCCCTCGGACGCACCCCTGACGGCGCCGGGAACACCGCGGCGTCGCGGGTGGTTTTGCGCTGGTGGCGAGAAGTCGCGAGATCTCGTTTCGAACGCTGATGGTCGTCGGCGTCCACGGCAGCTTGCTGGCGATGGTCGTCGCGGCGTTTGCCACGCAATGGGGCCTCACCGCCGCCACGGGCCGCGCCGAAGCGGAGCGCCAGCGTCTCGTCCGCATCGCCCGCGCGTCCGACGACCTCATGCAGCACATGCTCAACGAGGAAGGCGGACTTCGCGGCTACCTCGCGAGCGGCGAGATCATCTTCCTGCAGCCCTACGCCGCCGCCCGCGACCTCGACGACGTCGATGTCCGGCAGATGCTCGGCCTCTTGAACGACGGCGAGCGCGCGGAGTTCGAGCCCCTCATTACCCGCCTCCACGAGAGAACCGATTCCTGGCAGGCGCTCGCCGTCGCCCAGATCGGGCAGCGGCGACGCGGCGCCATCGCCCACCTCGATCTGCTGCTCGACGAGGGGCGCTCGCGCTTCGATGCCATCCGCGCTGCCAAGGCGGAGCTCGACAAGGCCCTCGAGCTGCACACCGCCCGCCGCAACGGAGCCAACGATCGCAGGCTCGAGGTGCGGCGGGAGATCTCCTTCGTCATCCTCCTCGGCACCTTGCTGGGCGCGGCGCTGCTCATCTGGTTCGTGACCGTCAAGACGCTGCAGCCGCTCTCCGAGCTGGCCCTCGCGGCGCTCGACGATGCGAGCTTCCCCGCCCCCTCCGGTCGGCTGCGCATCCGCGAGATTTCCCGGCTCTCCTCCGCACTGCAGGGATTGCAAGGCCGCGTGCACGAGCGCGAAGCGCAGCTCGCCCGCCAGCACGACGTAGCGGCTGCCCTCAGCGCGTTCAGCGAGGTGAGCCAGCTGATCGAGGAGGAGGCCGAGCTGCATTCCATGCTCGCCCGCGCGCTGCAGGAGGAGCTCGGTCCGAGCGCGCTACACATCCTCCTGCGCAAACCCGGAAGCGAAGGCCTCGACGTGGCGTGGCCCCGCGACCACGGGCCCGCTCTCGCGGTCGCCCGCTTCCCCATCCTCCAGGACCCGGCGAGCTGCCGGGGCATTCGTACGGGCGTCGCGGTGTCGATCGCCGAGGCGTCCGCGCCTACCGCTTGCGAATGCAAGCTCGGCGTACCGGAGGAAGGTTCCTATCTCTGCCTGCCGATGATCGCCACCGGCGAGGTGATCGGGCTCGTCAACCTGCAGGCGCGGCGACCGGGGGATTTCACTTCGGAAAGGGTTCGCCTCGCCCAGTCCTATGTGGGCGTCGCCGCGACGGCGCTGAGCTCCATCCGGCTCCTCGCCCTCGCTCGCGACCGCGCGCTGCGCGACGGGCTGACGGGCGTCTACAACCGTCGGTTCCTCGACGAGCTGTTCCCCAAGCAGCTCGCGCTCGCCCGGCGCACCTCGCGGCCCCTCTCCGTCCTGATGCTCGACCTGGACCACTTCAAGGCCTGCAACGACACCTATGGCCACGACGCCGGCGACCGCGTCCTCTGCGCCTTCGTCCGCATCCTGCAGGAAGAGGCGCGTACCAGCGATTCGGTGATCCGTTACGGCGGCGAGGAGTTCCTCATGCTCCTTCCCGAGACGGACGAGCAGGGTGCCGCGGCCTTTGCCGAGCGCATCCGCAGCGCCGTCGAGCGCCGCGCCTTCGGCGAATCCGGCCTGCCGGCCGCCATCTCGCTCCGCTGCAGCATCGGGGTCTCCTCGATGCCGAGCCACGGGGAGTCGCCCGGCGCGCTGATCCTCGCGGCGGACCGCGCGCTGTACCTCGCCAAGCAGCAGGGGCGGAACCGGGTGGTGGTCGCCGAGGTCAAGGCGAACGCGGCCTGAACGGCCGCGCCGGGTTCAGAGCTTCCGCTCTTCGAGGCGTTCGATGCGTCCCCGCCGGATGGTCAGCTCGAAGTAGCCTTCCTTTCCCAGCTCAGTCGAGGAGGCTGCGTTCACCACCAGCGGCGGTCCCTCGTGGACGAACCGTTCGTGGATGTGCCCGCAGAGGATGGCGTCCGCTCCGCCTTCGCGAGCCACGCGGAGCAGCGCACGCGCGCCCTTGAGTCCATGCCACGGCCAGTCGGCGCGGCCACCTCGCAAGAGGGGCGCGTGGTGGACGATGACGATCTTGCAGAGCCCCTCGAGGTGTGGAGCGTGGAGCGCGGCGAGGAGGGCCGCGAGATCGCTCTTGCACAACCGTCCGCGGGCGATGACCGGCCAGGCGAGCCGGCCGACCGTGTCGATGGCGATGAGCGCCGCGTCGCCCACGATGCGGACCCGCAGCGGGCTGGGCAGATCGGTATGCTGCTGCTCGGGGAAGTGCTCTTCGAAGAGCCGCGACGGAGCCCCCTGCCAGGGATAGCGGTCGTGGTTTCCGGCGAGCGTGGTGAAGCGCGAGGCGTCGTTGGCGAGCGCGCCCAGCGCTTCGCGCGCCCGGGCGAACTCCTCCGCGTGGCCGAGCTGGGTGAGATCGCCGGTGCAAACAGCATGGTCGGCCTCCCCGCCGATGCGGGCGATGCGGCGGAGCTTCTCCTCGGCGTCGTCGAAAAGCTTGCCGCGGCCCTTCCACAATTCCACGGTAGCGAGGGCGCGGAGCGGCCCCAGCTCGTCGAGCGGCCGCTCCCGCCACCCCGGCAGTTGCACGTGGGTGTCGGAGAAATGGAGCAGCTTCATCGTTCCGCCACCGCCAGCATACCGAGCCCGCTGAAGGCGTCCTCCAGCCGCAGGACCCGCAGCCCCGCCTCCTCCAGCGCATGGCCGAGCTCTCCCGGAGTCAAAGCTCCGTACATCGAGCTCATCGCACGCCAGAGCGAGGCGACGAGCGCCCACAGCGGCGTATCGAGCGAGGAGAGGAGGCCGCCCAGGGTGCCGGCCGCCGTCCTGTGCTGCGGCTCGAGGAGGAGCGCGCGCCCTCCGGGCCGGAGGACGCGAGCCACCTCGCGGAGCGCCGCGGCGCGGTCGGGCAGCAGATAAAGGACGCTGTGCAGGGCGACCGCGTCGGCAGTTCCGTCCCGCAGCGGCAGGGCGATTCCGTCGGCCTGCACGAGCGCG
Organism: Deltaproteobacteria bacterium; assembly: GCA_005879805.1. GTDB lineage: Bacteria > Myxococcota > Myxococcia > Myxococcales > 40CM-4-68-19 > VBKO01. The sequence continues at coordinate 4,108 of VBKL01000145.1, forward strand.
AGGCGCGGATCGCGGCGGCGGGCGAGCGCCAGCATGGCGCGGGCGGGATCGATTCCGACCACCGTCCCCTTCACGGCGTCGCGCAAGTGCTTGGCGGAATTACCGGGGCCGCAACCCAGGTCGACGACGAGGCGGGCTCCGGGTGGCAGGTCCACGGCCATGAGGGCGCAATGGCGCTCCCACACGGGATGGCGGGTGACCAACTGGTAGGGTAGCGCGACCGCCTGGAACAGGCGCGCCGAGCTGAGCATCGGGAGTCCATAGCAGATTGCGCAGCGGCGCAGGCCGGGTGAGGATGGAGCCGATGCGGTGGCAGACTTCCGGACGGCGGCTCCTCGCGGCAGCCGCGGCAGCGGTGGCGATCCACCTGCTGCTCGCGCTCTGCCTGAGCTTCTGGTCCCCCGCGCCGCCGAAGGCGCCTGCGCGCGCTGCCCCTCCGATCACGATAACCCTGCAGGAACGGTCCGGCCCGGCGGGCGTTGCTCCGCTTCCGCCCGGGCGCGCAGCGCCGGCGAAGTCAGCGGTAGTTCCGCACGCACCGCGCACCCGATCGGCTCCGACCACCCGGCTCGCGGAGGGTGTCGAGGGCGAGAACCCACGGAATGCTCCCGCCAGGCCCGCCGATCGCGGGCCGCTGACCAAGGACGAGACGGCCAGCGAGGGACTCGCTCACGAGCCAGGAGACCGGCCCGTCACGACGACCTTGCGAGATCCGCTCGCTACCCTCGATCCGCACGGTGGGCCGCGGCCCGAGCCGAGGCAGGGTCCGGTGCACGTTCCGACGCGCGAGGAAGCGCTCGTCGAGGAGAAGACGCGCGTCGAATCGACGGTCCGCGGCTGGACGGACGACTTTCTCGCACGGAGCCGCGCCGAGGATCCGCACGACGTCTACTGGCACGACATGCAAGAGACGCTGGCCAGGAACTTCGAGGTGGATTTCGACATTTCGAAGCGACAGGACGATCGCCCCACCTCGAGCTTCCGCGAGGCCGCGGCGGCCTACCAGCGGGCGGCGGAGAGCTACGGAAGGACGGGGACCGCGTACGGGGATGTCAAGGCGGTCACGGCCGGCGATCGCGGATTCGCCGGCACACCTCTCGAGGGAGCGAAGGCCGCCGCCGACGTGGCGCTCCTCGCCCAGGCCGCCTTCGGGGAAGGGGGCCAGTGGAACAAGAAGCTCGTAGTCCTCATCCAGATCGTCCAGGGGCCCGACGGGAACATCCAGACCGCGCAGGTCACGACCACCTCCGGCAACAAGGCTTACGACGGAACCGCGCTCTCGCAGGTACGGAAGCTCGCCGGCAAGGGCGTGCTGGGGATGCCGCCTTCCGGGCGCCGGCGGACCGTCTGGGCGTTCGAGACCGACTTCTCCACCATGCCGCCGCTTCCCGTCGCAGGCTGCACGCTGGATGCGCTCTTCGTGCCCAGCGAGTGTTATTACCCGCTGAAGCGTACGGTCCGTACGCGCATCCACCTGCAAGCGATCTACTGAGCGTGAATCATGGGCCTCCTCGACAAGCTGAAGCCGCACACTCCGCCCGTAAGGCCCACTGACGTCGCCATCTCGCCGGACGGGGGAGTCCACGTCCGCTGGGACGACGGCAAGGAGAGCCGCTTCGGGCCGCACTGGCTTCGGGCACGCTGCCCATGCGCGGGATGCGTCGACGAGTGGAGCGGGAAGCGCACCGTCGGCGAAGCCCAGATCAAACCCGACGTGCGGGCGCAGAACCTCGAGCCGGTCGGACGATATGCCGCCCGCTTGCAATGGAGCGACGGCCACGACGCCGGGATCTACTCCTGGGACCTCCTCCTCGAGCTGCGGCGCGAGCAAGAGGGTTGAAATGACAAATCGTACCGGCCGTCGCACGGCCATCATCGGCGGCGTACGCACTCCATTCGTCAAGGCCGGCACCTCGTTCCGGAACCTGACGGCGCTGGACCTCGGGAAGCTGGTCGTCTCCGAGCTGGTGCAGCGCTGCGAGCTCAAGCCTAGGGAGATCGACCAGATCGTCTTCGGCACCGTGATCCCTTCGGTGCAGATGCCGAACATCGCCCGGGAAGTCGGCCTCGCCACGGGGCTGCCCAAGGAGATCGAGGCCTACACGGTCGTTCGCGCCTGCGCGACGAGCCTGCAGGCGCTCACCACGGCGGCGGACGCGATCTCTGCCGGCGAGATCGACTGCGCCATCGTCGGCGGGTCGGAGGCGATGAGCGACGTTCCCATCACCTATTCGCGCCCGGTCGCGCAGGCCATCGTCACCGCTTCCCGGGGCAAGACGGTGGTGGACAAGATCCGGGCGTTCTCCGACGTCTCCCCGCGCGATCTGCTGCCGGTTCCCCCCGCCATCGCCGAGTACTCGACCGGGCTTTCCATGGGCGAGAGCGCCGAGAAGATGGCCAAGGAGAACGGCATCTCCCGCGAGGCGCAGGACGCCTTCGCCCACCGGTCGCATACCAAGGCCGCCAAGGCCTGGGACGAGGGGACGTTCTCCAAAGAAGTGATGCGGGTGCTCCTTCCTCCGGGGTTCGAAGAGGCCGTGGTCGAGGACAACGTCGTTCGCAAGGACTCGACGCTCGAAGGATATGCGAAGCTGAAGCCGGTTTTCGATCGCAAATATGGATCGATAACCGCCGGCAATTCATCTCCCTTGACCGACGGCGCGGCCGCGCTCCTCGTCATGTCCGAGGACAAGGCCAGGGCGCTCGGAATGCGGCCGCTCGGGTATCTGCGCGAGTACGCTTACGCCGCGGTCGATCCCAACTGGCAGCTGTTGCAGGCGCCGGCGTTCTCGGTTCCCAAGGTGTTGCGGCGGGCGGGGATGAAGCTCGCCGATCTCGACCTGGTGGAGATCCACGAGGCATTCGCGGCCCAGGTGCTCTCCAATCTGCAGGCCTTCGCCTCCAAGCAGTTCGCCGACGAGCACCTCGGCGGCGCAGAACCCATCGGCGAAGTTCCGGACGGGAAGCTCAATCCCAACGGGGGCTCGATCAGCCTCGGGCATCCGTTCGCGGCGACCGGCGCGCGGCTCGTCCACCAGGCGCTGCGCGAGCTGGCGGCGCGCAACGGCAACTCGGCCCTCATCTCCATCTGCGCCGCCGGCGGTCTCGGCGGGGCGTGCATCCTCACCCGGGAATAGGAATGGCGGGATCCACTTTTCGCTTCGTCCCGCGGCGGCCAGCAGGCGATGGACCGGCTCGAGGAGCTCTCGCGGAAGAAGCCGGTGGTGGCCGCGATCCACGGGCCGGCGCTCGGCGGCGGCCTGGAGCTCGCGCTCGCTTGCGCTTCGCGGATCGCGAGCGACGACCGGCGCACGCAGCTCGGCCAGCCCGAGGTCCAGCTCGGCGTGATCCCCGGGGCGGGCGGGACGCAGCGGCTGCCGCGCCTCATCGGGATCGCGCAGGCCCTCGATCTCATCCTCACCGGCAAGTCGGTGCGCGCGGGCAAGGCACGCAAGCTGGGGCTCGTCGACGAGGTGGTGCCGAAGGCGATCTTGCTCGACGTCGCACGCAAGCGCGCGGCCGCGCTGGCAGGGGGAAGACCGGCGCCGAAGCGATCGCCGCTGGTACCAGAGAAGTTGCAGGAGGTCGCGCTCGAGGACAACCCCATCGGGCGCCGCTTCCTCTTCCATGAGGCGCGCAAGTCGATCCGCAAGAAGACCCGGGGGCACTATCCCGCTCCCGAGAAGGCGCTCGAGGCCGTTCGCATCGGCATCGAGGAGGGACCCGAGGCCGGGTACCGCGCCGAGGCAGAGCGCTTTGGCGAGCTGGTCGTGGGAGACGTGGCGCGGCATCTCGTCGAGATCTTCTTCGCCACGCAAGAGCTGAAGAAGGACACGGGCGTCGACGACCCTTCGGTGAAACCCGCCAGGGTCGAGAAGATCGGGATGCTCGGCGCTGGCCTCATGGGAGCGGGGATCGCCTACGTCTCCGTCGAGGCGGGGATCCCGGTGCGGCTCAAGGACCGCGACGATGCCTCGCTCGGGCGCGGGCTGCGGCAGATCGCTGGCATCCTCGACGAGCGCGTGAAGCGGAAGCGACTCACCTTCCGCGATGGCGAGGAGAAGCTGGCGCTGGTCTCCGGCACCACCGACTACTCCGGGTTCAAGAGCTGCGACGTGGTGATCGAGGCGGTCTTCGAGGACCTCGGCGTGAAGCAGACCACCCTGAAGGAAGTCGAGCGCGAGGCTCCCGCCGTCATCTTCGCCTCCAACACCTCGTCGATCCCCATCGGACGCATCGCGGAGGCGGCGCAGCGGCCGGAGAAGGTGGTGGGGATGCACTTCTTCTCGCCCGTCGACAAGATGCCGCTCCTCGAGGTGATCCGGGCCAAGTCGACCGACGCGCAGACCGTCGCCACCGTGGTCGCGATCGGCAAGCGCATCGGCAAGACGGTCATCGTGGTCAACGATGGGCCCGGGTTCTACACGAGCCGCATCCTCGGTCCGTACCTCAACGAGGCGTCGTACCTGATCCTCGAGGGCGCGGCGGTGGACGAGATCGACTCCGCGCTGGTGGACTTCGGGTTTCCGGTTGGCCCTCTGCAGCTTCTCGACGAGGTGGGGATCGACGTCGGATCGAAGGTCGCGCACATCATGCAGGGCGCCTTCGGCGACCGGATGAGGCCGCCGGAGGGATTCGAGAGGATCGCGGCGAGCGGGCGCCTCGGGCGCAAGGCGAAGAAGGGCTTCTACAAATACGAAGGTGTGCAGAAAGGGGAGAAGACCGTCGACGAGACCGTCTACGAGCTTCTTCCCGGGGGCGTCCGGCGCGGCTCCATTCCGCGCGAGGAGATCGTCGAGCGCTGCGTCCTCCAGATGGTGAACGAGGCCGCGTATTCCGGAGCGAAGTTCCACGATCGATCGCGCTCCGCGCGCTAGGCGAGCGTCTTCTTCAGCTCCTCGAGCAGCGGTAGCGCCGCGTCCTTCGGCGAGAGGAGCGGCTCGCGGATCGGCCAGGGGACGCCGAGGGCGGGATCGTCCCAGCGGATGCCGATCTCGTCGTCGCGGAAGTAGAAGTCGGTGCACTTGTATTCGATCTCCGCCATCTCGCTCAGCACGCAGAAGCCATGGGCGAACCCGGGCGGCACGAACATCTGGCGGAAGTTCTCCTCGGACAGCACGGTCGCGACCCACTTTCCGAAGGTCGGAGAGCGCCTGCGGATGTCCACCGCGACGTCGAAGATCTCTCCCCGCACCGCGCGCACGAGCTTTCCCTGCGGTCTTCGCAGCTGGGCGTGCAGCCCGCGCAGGGTCCCGCGCGCGGAGCGGGAATGGTTGTCCTGGACGAACGGTCCTTCGATGCCGCCCTTCCTGTACTTGTCGGCGTGGAAGGTCTCGAGGAAGAAGCCGCGCGCATCGCGGAACACGTCGGGTTCCACGAGCACGACGTCCGGTAGCTCGCTGGGCAGGAATCGCAAAGTGCGGCCTCACTTCTCGAAGCGGTAGCCGTGTCCGCGGACGGTGAGGAAGTGCCGCGGCGCCTCGGGGTCCCGCTCCAGTTTCACCCGCAGCGAACGGACGAAGTTGTCCACGGTACGGGGGGTGCCTTCGTACTCGGCGCCCCAGCAGCGGGCGAGGATGTCGTCGCGGCTCAGGGCGCGGCCGCTCGAGGTGAGGAAGAGGCGCAGCACCTTGAACTCCTGGGGGGTCACCTCGACCGGCTGTCCGGCCCGGGTGACGATCTGCGCGCCGAGGTCCACCTCGACCTCGCCGAAGCGGCTCCGCTCTGCCTCGCGGTCGTCGCGGGGCGCCTTGCGGCGCAGGAGCGCTTCCACGCGGGCGAGCAGCTCCCCGAGACCGAACGGCTTCGCCAGGTAGTCGTCGGCGCCGAGCCTGAGGCCGAGGATCTTGTCCCCTTCCATCGCCTTGGCGGTGAGGATGAGGACGGGGACGTCGGCTCCCCGCTTGCGCATCTCCTTGACGATCTCGAAGCCGTTCCGGCCCGGGAGCATCACGTCGAGGATGACGAGATCGACGTTCTTGTCCAGGGCGCGGGCGAACCCATCCTCGCCATCGTGGGCGAGGATGACGTCGTGCCCCTCCTTGCGCAGGTTGACGCGCAGACCGAGCGCGATGGCGCGGTCGTCTTCGATGACCAGGACGCGGCCCATCCCGGGACGTTGTAACGCGATTCGCTCAGGCGGTGGGGGGCAACTCGATGCGGAAGGTGGTGCCTTTTCCCTCCTGGCTCTCGACCTCGATGCGGCCGCCATGGGCCTCGACGATGCGCTTGGCGATGGCGAGCCCGAGGCCGGTGCCTTCGGTGTGGCGGGAGAGCAGGTCGTCGGCGCGATAGAAGCGCTCGAAGATGCGCTTGCGCTCGTAGGGGCGGATGCCGACGCCGTTGTCGGCCACCTCGATGGCGACCGTTCCGTCGCCCCCGCGCCGGCCGCGCAGCCGGATGCGCTTGTCGGGACCGGTGTACTTGACCGCGTTGTGGAGCAGGTTGAGGACCGCCTGAGCCATCGCGTCGCGGTCGACCGCGATCTCGGGGAGCCCCGGATCGAGCTCGGTCTGGTAGGTGGTCCCGAGCTGCTGGGCGCGGAAGATTTCCTGGACGTGATCGAAGAGGCCGCGCAGGTCGGTGGGCTCGCGCTTGAGCATCTTGCGGCCGCTCTCCAGGCGCGACCAGTCGAGGAGCTTTTCGACCATGCCGGAGAGGCGCTGCGCTTCGCTCGCGAGCTGGTCGAGGCATTCCTGCTGCTCGGCTCCCTGCACCCGGCCCTGGCGCAGCGTCTCGGCGAAGAGACGCACGCTGGTCAGCGGGGTGCGGAGCTCGTGCGAGATGTTGGCGACGAAGTCGGTCTTCAGGCGGGAGAGCTTGTAGGCCCTGCGCATCTCCCGGATGGTGAGCCCGAAACCGATCCCGATGCCGGCGTAGAGCAGGACGAGGAGCGCGATGTACCAGGTGCGATTGCGGAAGGCGAGGGTCGCCGCGGGATCGTCGCCCGAAAGCTCGGCGGCGAGCGTGAACCCGTCGAGCGGCGGGCCGAGCGGCCTTCGCGCCACCACCGTGGCGCGCCCCGATGGGGGAGCGACCTCTTCGAGGAGGCGGCGCAAGGTCGCGAGCGGCGGGGGCGGCGCTGCCGGCGCGAGCATGCGGAAGACGCCACGCTCGCTCTTGGGAAAGCGGGCGGCCGCGAGGCGCGGCACCTCGGCGGCGACGGCGAGGAGATCGATCTGGGCCGCGATGACGCGATCGGAGGCGGTATGGACGACGGCGTAGACCTTGCGCTCGCCGCCGGAATCGCTCGAGGCGAAGAGGTGGCTGTTTCGCGGCAGCGCGGCTGCCCGTCGCGCTGGCTCCACCAGCGCCGGGTCCCCGCGAGCCTCGGGGCTGGTTACCGAGACGATGAGCGGATCGCCCGGCTTGCGGCCGGCCGCCAGCCGGTCCGCCTCGGCGTCCGGGCGGGCCAGTGGGCCTCCGCCGCCGGCCAGGGGGCCTGAGCCGCCGCCGGAATCGACAGCGCGCGCGGCGGATGTAGCCGCCGCTTGCAGGCGCGCGTCGACATCGTCCTTCAGCACGCCGAGACGGGCGTCGTACTCGTTCTCCAGGCGGCGCTCGACGGCCGCCCGCTCGTTGGCCACCGCCACCACGCCGAAGGCGACCAGGGCGACGCTGGGAAGCAGCATCCCGCAGAGGAGCCACAGAAACGCGCGGCGGAAGTCGATGAGCTCGCTGGTTGCTGCCATGAGGCCCGATTCGACCCGTCCCGGGACGGGGTGCTCCGACGGAGACGTTGGTATATCGTTCCGCGCGCCTTGGCCAAGCGATCGGGCAAACCGGGCCGCAGGGCCGATGGTTACCGGGCTACCCCCGCCCAGCCGACCGAGGGCGACCTACGTCAGCGTCAGACCCAGATCCGGGAAGCGCCGGGCAGGCCTTCGACGCCACGCCCCGTACCGGGCGCGTCCCCCCTGGCCCGGGCACAGATCGCGATGCGGAGCGGCGACTTCCGCACCGCCCGCTCGCTTGCCGCCGAGGTCGCGGCGCAAGGAGACGATAAAGAACGAGAGCAGGCCCGCCGGATCCTGGCCAGCATATCGCCCGATCGGGCCGCCCTCATCGCGGCCGCGTGCGTCCTCGTTGTCATCGCCCTGGCCGCAATCCTCGCTCTTTTCCGCGCCCGTTGACCGGCTCGCTCCGGCTCACGGCACCGCCCGGGATCCCACCTCCTCTCCCTCCGCTCCGTGACATCGGCGCACGAATCCGCAGCCGATCTCCCGGCAGCGCGCCACGTCGATTCGCGGCCAGCGCCCCGTCCGCCGGCCCTCCGCAAGGACGCTCCCGGCGCTTTCCAGACGTCCTTCGATCCGGCGTAGCTCGCCCGCCTCGCGCGGGGCCTGCTCCTCGATGCGGGGGCCCTTGGCGCGCAGGAATACGAGGGCGCTGCGGACCGGCACGGCGCCGTCGACCAGCCGATCGGCCGCGAGCGCGTAGGCATCCAGCTGGAAACGATAGCGAGCGGCTTCGCTCCCGCGGGAGAGCTTGTAGTCGATGACGGTGGCCGAATCGCCGTCGACGAGCAAGGCGTCGAGCTGACCGCGGACCACAAGCGAGGGTCCCGTTCCCGGATCGACGCGCAGGGCGAAGGGAAGCTCGCGATGGAGACGGGGCGGTCCGCCGGCCCGCGCCATCCGCGCCGCCAGCGGGTCGTCGAGATATGCGCCGACCGCCGCCAGCACGTCGGCGTGCGCGGGATCGGCGCCATCGCCACCTTCCAGGTCCAGCAGGCGCAAAAGCGCCGCCTGGCGTTCGCCGCGCGGAAGGCCCAGCGGCGCGAGCTCGAGCAGTTTGTGCGCGAGCGTTCCCATCTCGGCGGCGCGGCTGGGCGTCGCGCCGGGCGCCGGATGCTCGTCGAGCCCCAGCTCGTAGAGGAGCTGGTAGCGCCTCGCGCAGATCGAGGCATCCGCGAGCTGCGTGACCGGCGCGACGATCGTCGGCCGCCCGGAGGCACCCGGCGAGGCGACCCGCGCGACGGCCATGCGCGCTTCCTCGACGGCCGCGGCCAGGGCGGGATCGGAGGCCGGTAGCGGCAGCTCGGTCCCGGCGCGCAGCGCCTCCCCGATCGCGCTCTGCCGATCCGCGGTCGCGCGCCGGTCGGGCAGGGCCGGAGAGTGGGCCGGATCGATTCCGTCGGGCAGGATGCGCAAGAGCCCGTCCAGCGCCGGAAGGGCCGCGTCGAGGCAGGTCCGCCAGGTTTCGGCACCACCCGGCTTGCTGCCGTTCCGGCCATTGCGGCCACCCCGGCTGGCAAGGACGAGCAGGTCCCGTGCACGGGTACACGCCACGTAGAGCAGGCGGCGCATCTGCGCGGCGTCGCGCTCCTTGTGGACCTCGTAAATCCGCTTGCCCGAAGTCCCCCATCGCTTCGGGCCGCCGTCGGCGCTGCGGACCTTGAGGGCGAGACCCAGCTCCGGATCGACGAGAACGGACGGTCCCCACGGCTTGCTCATCGAGGAGCATTCCGGGACCACCACCACGGGAAACTCGAGCCCCTTCGCGGCATGCACGGTCATCATGCGGACCGCGTGCGGGTCGCGTTCCTCGACCACGGCGGCGTCGGATTCGCGTTGATCGAGATCCTCCATCCGCCGGGCGAGCGCGACGAAGCTCCGCGCGGTGCCGCCCGAGATCTCGTGCTTGCGAGCGAGCGATACCAGTTTCTCGATGTTCGCCACGGCCTGCTCGCCGGCGAGACCCGCAGCGATCGCCGCCAGGTAATCCGTCTCGGAAAGCGCTGCCTCGAGGAGGGTCGCCGGTCCGAGGCGATCGGCTTCGCGAGCGAGACGCTCCACGAGCGAGGCGACCCGCCCGAGCGCCAGCGCATCGCCGTAGAACCCGCGCCCCTTCAGCACGATGTGCGGGATCCGGCGCCGCAAGAGCGCCCGGCGGAAGACGTCGACGTTGGTCGCTCGCCTGAGCAGGATGGCGATGTCGCCGCCTCGAATCGGACGAGGGTCGTCGCCGTCAAAAACGCGCTCGGGCGCGGACGGGAGGAGGACGCGCGCGATCCGGTCGGCCACGACCTGCGCCTCCGATTCGATTCCAGTCCGGGAGACGTCGAGAAGCTCGGCGCACGGCCCGCGAGGCCCCTCGGTCCGGAAGGGCTCGAGCGCGTCGTCCTCGCCGAACGGCGTGTCGAAGGAATTCTCTCCCGGGGCGAGCGCCACGCGGAACAAAGCGTTCGCGAAGCGCACCAAGGAGGGGCGCGATCTCCGCGAGGTGCGGAGGACACACGATTGCGCCCCTTCCACGATGGCGCGATCGGCGAACGCGCCCGCTCCCGCCACGTCGGCACCGCGGAATTCGTAGATCGACTGCTTGCGATCGCCGACGATCACGAGGCTCGACGCGGATATGGGCGCCGCTCCGGCCTGCCCGGAACAGGCTGGCGCCGATCCTTCGACCGAGCCCTCCGCGAGCCAGCCGAGAAGCTCCAGTTGCGTGCGGCTCGTGTCCTGGAACTCGTCGACGAGCAAGAGACCGGCGCGCGCCTTCTCGAGCGCGCGGACCGACGGCTCCCCGGCAAGAAGGTCGCGGGCGAGACGTGTGAGGTCGTCGAAATCGAGGCCACGGACGCGGGCCTTCTCCGCGCGATAGCGGCGCTCGGCCTCCTCGGCCAGCAGGGCAAGTTGGCGCGCGAGGCGGCAGGACCTGACTTGCGCGTCGGCTTCCAGGAGCCTCTCGCGCTGATCGCAGACGCGCGCGCCGAGATCGCCGACCCCGGCAACGACCCGTGGCAATGCCAGGAGCGCCTGCATCGCGCCGGGCGCGGAGGAGAGATTTCCGGGGGCGGCGGCGAGCAGGGGCGCAACCTGCGCGCGAAAGCGTTCGAGAGCGGAGGTCGCGAGGCCGAACGTCTTCGCGCCGCGATTCCCGCGGCTGGTCGCCAGGCCCTGTTCCAGAGCGAGAACCGATTCGAACAGGTCGGAACGTGCGGCGGAGAAGGCCGCGGAGGCGGCCTGTTCATCCAAAGCAGGGGTAGCCTCGACCACTTCGCGGGCGGAGCGGCCGCTCTCCGCGAGCGAGGCAAGAAGCGACTCGAGCTCGCCGGCGAGCCCCCCTCCGAATCGCCCGCCGGAGAGGCTCAGGTCCTCGCAGAGATCGCGAGCCGCGTTCTTCCGAGGTCCCTGGCCGTCGAGCGCGTCGAGGATGGTGGCGAGCGACGTCTCCGCGCGCAGGTGCTTGCTCTGGACCTCGTCGAGCACCGCGAAATCGGGATCGAGACCCGCGGTCGCGGAATGCCGGCGCAGGATCTGCGCGCAGAGCCCGTGCAGCGTGTCGATCTGCGCGAGCCCCAGGTCGCGCAGGACGCGCCGCCAGTGCGATGCAGGCGGCGGGGATCCGCCGCACGATTCCCACAGATCGGGCTCGATCCGGCGGACTTCCTCGGGACTGTTGCTGGTAGCGAGGCCATCGACGCGCTGGCGGATCCGCCCTTTCAGCTCGGCGGCGGCCTTCTCGCTGAAGGTTACCGCCCACAAGCGGGCGGGCGGCAACGGCTCGCGCCGGCCCACGCCCGCGAGCGCATGCAGACAGAGCGTCACGAGGCTGTGCGTCTTTCCCGTGCCGGCGCCCGCCTGGAGGACAGCGCTACGCGGCTCCCGGTAGAGCTGGCGGAGGTCAGCCATGCGGGACCTCGGTGCCGTTCTCCTCCGGATCGGTGGGCAGCGCGACGAGGCGGCAAGTCGGCTGCAGATCGCAGTAGTCGCAGTTGATCGGATCGACCGGGAAGGTGCCGCCGCGCTGCTTGTGGACGATCTTCCACACCTCGTCGGCGAGGTTCAGGGACGGCTCCGCTTCCTCGCGCAGGCGGGCGCGAGCGGCCGCGTCCATCTCTAGAAGGCGGCCCAGATCGACGGCATCGCCGGCCGTTTTCTCGCCCAGCGTGGCGGTGCGTCGCGCCTTTTTCAGGCTCACATACGCGGCGTCGACCCGCTTGCCGGGATGGATCTGCCGGACGAGCGCCAGGTAGATGGCGAGCTGGAACTCGGGTCGCAGGAGCCAGCCCGGATCGAGCTTGCGGGTGAGCGTATCGAGGCTGCTCGACTTGTAATCGAGGACGAGCAGCGAGCCGCCGTGCGATTCATCGATGCGATCGATGATTCCCCGGACGAGCAGCTCCTCCGCTCCCGTTTCGTCGGGAATCCGCAGGGCATCCCAGGCTCCCGGATATCCGAACGCCTGCTCGAAATGGCGTGGAAGTCCTCCGCGAGCAGCCTCCGTTTCGAGCAGCGCGCTCAGATCGCGCAGCACCTCGTGCCGGCGGATGGCCCACAAGGAGCGCCGGCCGACATGCTCACGGAGGGCGAAGTCGTCCATCTCTTGTGCCGCCACTTCGCGAAGGGTGGCGAGCTCGTCGGCCGTTCCCCGGAGCGGAAGCCGCCCCTCCTCGGCGAGGCGCGCGAAGAACCGCTCGAGGCAGCGATGGGACAGGCTTCCCCGCTCGCGGACCGAGAGATCGTCGTCGAGCTCGTCATCCTCCTCGATGCCGAGCACCTTGCGGCCGAAGGTGCGGAACCCGCAGGTGGCGTACTCGTCGAGCGCCCGGGCCGACAGCGGATGCTCGGATGCGAACGCGAAGAGCGGCTGCACCAGGTCGCGTGCGGCGCCGGAGAGCTGTCCGGAGAACCGGCCCGGCGGCACCTCGCGCATGAGGACGCGGATCCGCTCCCGCTCCGCGAGGGCAGCGCGGGCGACCGAGGAGGCGCGCCGGGCTGCGCGCGAGGAGCAGACTGCCGCCGCCATGGCGAGCGCCGCCCGATCCGAGGCGGGCTGGGACACGCGGAAGGCCGGCTCGGCCAGGCATTCCAGCGAGGCGCGCGCCAGCACTTCCGCCGTGGTGCGGCAGTCCAGGAGCTGGGGAACGGGCGAGAGCGGCAGGAAGCAAGCGCGCTCCTCCTCGGCGGAGAGGCCGAGCGCCCTCATCACTTCGTCGACGAACGGGGAGCGGAGCGTCTCGCGCCCACGCTCGTCGCGGCGGGGCCAGAGGAGCGCGATGCTCGAATCGGCGGAGCACAGGGCGAGGTGGAAGACCAGCGCCTCTTCCGCAAGCTGCGTGGGAAGGCCCTCCGATTCGCGTCCCCCGGGCACGGTGCGGAAGACCGTCCGGCGGACGAGGCGATTGATGGCGCGCCGGTCGTCTTCCGCGAGGAGCGGGTCCACGGGCGGTGCCGCAGGGAGCTCGCCATCGACGAGGCCCGCCACGACGACGTGGTCGAACCTCCGCCCCGGCAGGTCGCGCAACGCGCAGACCTGGACGGCTCCGCCGCGCGCCCCGCCCTTGGGGAGCGTCGCCGCGGCGAGCGAGGCGGACAGCGCTTGCGCCCATTCGGCGCGAGATCGCAGCCGGTCCTTCTCTCCGAGCAAGTCGGCGGCGCGCGCAATCTCGGTGCAAGCCTCTTCGAGCGCGGACAGCGCCGCCTGATCCCGCGCGAGCGCGGCGGCCGCGGCACGGGCGAGGAAGGTCGCCTCTTCCTCGGACCCGGTCCGTTCCTGCCAGCGCAGGCGAGCCGGCAGGTTCCAGCGATCGAGCAGCGTGAGCAGGGCGGCCGCGTGGTCGCGAACGCAGGCTTGCTCGGGCAGGGTGCGAAGGTCGTCCTGCACCCGCCGGACTCTCTTGCGGACCTCGTCGATCTCCGCGCGGGCACGAACGGGATCGCGCCCGGCGCGGCCCTCGCGCGCCGCGGCTTCGGCTTTGGCCTCGATCCTGGCAGCAAGCTCGTGAAGCCGCCGGTCGTACCCGCCCTCGGCGACATCGTCGAGCGCGCGGGCCTCGCGGAGGCGCCGCACGAGCCGCTCCGGCGGAAGGCGCTCCTCCTCGGCCGCGAGCCGCACGAGACGCGAACAGAGGAGCGCCTCGAGGCCTTCGAGCGGGAAGCCGCGATCGACCAGTTCGTACAGCGAAAGGGCGAGACGGACCGGCGGAGCGGCAAGGGCCGGACTTCCGCGCCGCTCGCGCCAGGGAATGTCGAATCGGTCGAGCGCGGCGGTGAGCTCGGGCACGAATCCTCCGCCACGGCCCTCCGCGACGACCGCGATCCGATCGGGCGGTGCGCCCCGGGCGAGCAGGTCGGCGCATCGCTTTGCCGCCTCGCGCGCCTGGGCGGCGGGAGATGCGCATGCCCGCAACACGACGCGCTCGTCGCGCGCCGCACCGCCTGTCCCGAACAGACGGTGCAAGAACGGCGAGAGCGCCGATGCTTCCTCCGGTTCCTGCAGCTCGATTTCCGGTGCGCCTCGGGCATCGCCCAGCGCCTCGAAGGCTCGCAGCACCGGATCGAGCGCCTCGCGCAGATCCAGCCGATCCCCCGCGGGCCAGGGAAGACGAACGCGCACCCGGCCCGGGCCCATCCGGGCGGCAAGTGCCGCGGCGAGACGGACGCGCAGCGGCGACCAGTCGTTGATCCACTCGAAGACGAGACAACCCGCTGCGGCGATCTTGCGAGGAAGCTCGCCACCGCGCTCGAGCTGGGCGACCGCCCGGAGAAGAGCTGCGCCGGGATCGACGAGGCTTCTGGCCGTAAGCCTCCGGTGGGCGGCGCAAAGCACTTCCGCGAGCGATGCCACGCGCTCGCGCGTGCCTTCTGGAAGCGAGGGCGCGAGCGCGAGCAGCTCTTCCGGTTCGAGCATCCCTTGCGCGAGCGTTCGGAGGAGGTCCTGCGCCGCGCGGGCAAAACCTGCCTGCTCGCGGATTCGCGCGTAGGGCGCCTTGGCATCGCGACAAGCCTCGCGCAGGGCGAGGCTGACAGCCTCCGGCGTGGCGATGCGCTCGCAAGCATCCGAGGCCCGGGCGGCGCGCACGAGGTCCCGCTCCAGCTCCCCGACCGTGCAGGCGAGATGGCCGGGCGCGAAAGGCGCCGCCCGCCGTACGATGTGCTCCTCCACGCGCGCCGAATCCGGAAGCACCGTGAGCATCCTTTCCGTCTACCACCCGGGTCCGACACTCCGATGTGGTTTATGTTCTTCCGCATGCGGATCGACGACCTCCTACGCTTCGGCAGCGAGCGCGGGGAGCCGCTCTTCTCCTTCGAGTTCTTCCCTCCCAAGACGGAGGCGGGGGTCGAGGCCCTCTTCGAGGCGGTACGCGCGCTCCGCCCGCTCGGGCCGTCCTTCGTCAGCGTGACCTGGGGCGCGGGCGGCTCGACGCGCGGCCGCACGCTGGAGATGGTGACTCGGATCAAGCAGGAACTCGAGATCGAAGCGATGGCGCACGTCACCTGCGTCGGCGCGACGCGGGACGAGCTTTCCCAGGCCATCGAGGAAATCCTCGACGCCGGGATCGACAACGTCCTGGCGCTGCGAGGCGACCCGCCGCGCGGGCAGCCATCGTTCGTTCCCGTCGACGGAGGACTGAAGTACGCGAGCGAGCTGGTCCGGCTGGTGCGCGAGGTCGCCGAGCGCAAGAAGAAGCCCGTCTGCGTCGGAGCGGCCTGCTATCCCGAGGGCCACGTCGAGACGCGGGATCTGATGAAGGACCTGCGCAACCTCATCGAGAAGGTGCATGCCGGCGCCGACTTCTTGATTACGCAGCTATTCTTCGACAACCGCTGCTACTTCGATTTCGTCGGCCGGGCGCGGGCGGCGGGGGTCGAGGTTCCGATCATCCCGGGCATCATGCCCATCCAGAACATCGAGCAGGTCCAGCGCTTCACGGCGATGTGCGGAGCGCACGTTCCGGGGAAGCTCGCCGCCGCGATGAAGGTCCGCAAGGACGATCTCGATGCCGCCATCCAGCTCGGCGTGGCCTACGCAACGCTGCAGTGCGCGGATCTGCTCCGGCGCGGCGTCCCCGGGGTCCACTTCTACACGTTGAACCGGAGCCCGGCGACGCGGGCCATCCTCGCGACCCTGCGCGCCGCGGAGCCGTGGCTGGAGGCGACGGGCTGACTGGTTCTAGTTCAATCCCGCTCGAGCGCGCGCCGCGATGAGCGTATTCCGCAACAGATACGCGATGGTCATCGGCCCCACCCCGCCCGGCACGGGCGTGATGGCGCGGGCCCGCTCCGCAGCGGGCCCGAACTCGACGTCGCCCTTCAGCTTGCCGTCGGGAAGCCGGTTCATGCCGACGTCGATCACCGTCGCCCCCGGCTTGACCCAGCTGCCCTTGATCAGCTCCGCCTTGCCGATGGCGGCCACCAGCACGTCGGCCCGCCCGACCTCGCCCGCCAGGTCCTGCGTGCGCGAATGCGCCATGGTCACGGTCGCGTTGCGCTCGAGGAGCAGCAGCGCCATCGGCTTTCCCACGATGAGCGAGCGCCCGACCACCAGGGCGCGGGCGCCGGAGAGGTGCGTCTCGACCTCGTCGAGCAGGCGCAGGCAGCCCGAAGGCGTGCAGGCGCGAAGTCCGGGGCGGCCCATCGCCAGCGCCGCGACGCTGCGCGGACCGAAGCCATCCACGTCCTTCTCCGGCGCGACGAGGTCGATGACCCGATCGGGATCGATGTGCTTGGGCAGCGGAAGCTGGACGAGGATCCCGTTCACGCGCGCGTCGGCGTTCAGCCGCGAGACCAGCCCGAGCAGATCCTCCTGCGTGGTTCGCTCCGGCAGCGTGTGCTCGAAGGAAGCGATCCCCACCTCGCCGCACGCCTTGATCTTGTTGCGCACGTAGATGATCGAGGCCGGATCCTCGCCGACCCGCACCGCGGCTAGGCCGGGCGGAGCGCCGGTCCGCGCCGCGAGCTCTTTCACGCCTTCCGCGACCTCGGCGCGCACGCGCGCGGCGATCGCCTTCCCGTCGATGATCTTCGCTGGCATCCCTATTCCGGCTTGTGGCAGCACGCCTCGATGTTGTGACCGTCCGGATCGAGCACGAACGCCCCGTAGTAATTCTCGTGGTACTCCTTGCGCGGGCCCGGCTTGCCGTTGTCCTTGCCCCCCGCCTTCACCGCCGCCTCGTGGAAGCGATCCACGTCCTGGCGCGTCCGCGCGGCGAAGGCGATGTGCGTCTGCGGCCGCGCCCCCTCCTCCGATCGGGCGATCCAGAAGTCGGGCTTGCCGCCGGCTCCCAGTCCGCAGAAGCCTTCGAACTCCATGATCTTCTCGTACCCGAGCGGCGCGAGTGCCTCGGCGAAGAACTTCTTGCTGCGATCGTAGTCCGCGACGCGCAGCGTGAGGTGATCGATCATGGCTCCTCCCGCGGCCGCGCCATGGCGGCCGATGCGCTTGTATCCTAGAACGCGTCCATGCCACCACGCTCAGTGTTCATAACTGGCGCCTCCAGCGGTCTCGGCCGGGGCCTTGCGCTCCACTACGCGAAGGAAGGCGCGACGGTCCATGCGGCGGCGCGCCGCGGTGCCGAGATCGAAGTCCTCGCGCGCGAGGCGCCGCCCGGCCACATCGTGCCGGTCGTGCTCGACGTCACCGATTCGGAGCGCCTGGTGAAGGCGATCCGCGATGCCGAGGCCGCGTCGGGAGGCGCCCTCGACCTCGTCATCGCCAATGCCGGGACCTCTGTCCCGACCAACGCGCGGAAGATGGACTGGACCAAGGTGCGCAGGATCCTCGACCTCAACGTCACCTCGGCGTGCGTGACGATCGCCGCCGCGCTGCCCGCAATGGTCGGGCGGAACGCCGGGCAAGTGGTCGCCATCTCCAGCCTGGCGGCGTTCCGCGGCATGCCGGGCAACGCCAGCTACTGTGCGTCGAAAGCGGCGGTCCACATCTTCATGGAAAGCGTACGGGTGGATCTGCGAGGGACGGGAGTTACGGCGACGACCATCTATCCAGGCTTCGTCAAGACGGAGCTGACCGCGAAGAACAAGTTCCGCATGCCGTTCCTGATGGAGCTTCCCGACGCGGTGGACGTCATGGCTCGAGGCATCGCGCGGAAGAAGCCGACCATCGCCTATCCGTTGCCCATGGCGGCGGCCGCGCGCGCTCTGTCCTCGCTTCCGCGTTCGATCTACGAACCGCTCGCGGGCCGCTCGCGAATCCCGTCGTGAAAGGAATCGCGGTCGATCAGGTTCTTGCGCGGATCGCGTCCCGCAACCGCCGCCCCGCGGCGGAAGCGCGGGGGTGACCGGATCGCGCCGCCGCGCCGTCGAGCAATTCCTCGAGCTTCTCCGCGAACCCCGGCGGAGCAGGGTGTTCGTCGACCGATTCGCGAAGGGGAAGCTCCTTCGCGCCGCGAAGCTCTTTGAGCGCCAGCGCCCGCACCGCATCGCTCGCGTGGAGAGCGGTGGGCGCGACACCCTGCGCTTCGGCGAGGGGACCGAGCGCGGCAGGAGCGAGTCCGAGCGCGCCGAGCAGCGCCGGGACTGCCTCGGCTTCGGCGAGTATCTCTTCGGCGCGGGCCACCTCTGCCAGGGTTCCCAGCGCGCGGCGCTTGCGCGAATCGGCCGGATCCGGAACCGACGGGCGCAGCCGGGAAAGCGCGTCGACCACGTCCGACAGCGGCGGATCGAGGAGCGTCACGCTCTGCGCCTGGGGAAGGCGGGCCGCGGCCCCCGCTTTCCGGGCACGTGCCTGGAGGCGGTACGCCTCGCCCATCGCGGTCTGGAAGATCTCCCGGACCGGCCGCTCGGCGAGGACGCGCGCAGCGGCGTGGAGGTCTCCGCCGGAAAGCGTCTCGAGCCCGAGCGCGAGCGTTCTGCGCGCATCCGCGAGGGTATCGCGCAGCTCCTCGAAATCCTCCGCCGGCACCGCGTTCGCGACCAGCGCGGCGTTCGACGCGTACACGATGCCTTCCTCGGCCCGCTCGCGTTCTTCGCCCGAAAGCTGCCCGAGGGCCCGCTCGAGGAGGTTCGCGATCGGAGCGGCGAGGGCCGTGCCCGGCGCGGGTGCGGTGCCGCTTTTCGTCGTCGCAGGCCGCGCGTAGAACGAGGCTGCCTCGTCGAGGCCGGGGAAGCCGCGGTCGCGGAGCCTCCCGTCGCGCCACCTGCGGGCCACTTCTTCCAGCTCGGTGGGGACCTCCCAGCGCAGCGATTCGAGCAGCCGGGTGGTCCCGAGAACATCGTCGGCGTAAAGGTCGTCGAGGAGGCCCTTGGCCATCGCGTAGTCGGTGCCCTCGAGCAATTCGACGAGGTACCGGCCTTCGGGCGTCCGGTAGGTCCGGCCGAAATCCTGCACCGGCGGCTCCTCTTCCTCCTGCAAGTCGTGCACGCGGAGGATGCGGCGAAGCATCAGGGAGAGCATTTCCGCGTCGAGCCCGGCGAGCTTCTCGCGGTAGCGCTGGCTCGCGCGATCTCCGTGACCGGCGCCTTCCCGAGCGAGGCGCAGCCAGCGCAATACCGAGGCCGGCTCCGGTCCGGCATCGCTCCCGGGCCAGGCCGAGAGGTCGATGGCGTGCCGGAACTGCGAGGGAGAAGAGAGCGCCACCACCTCGGCGGCGTCCTCGGGTCCGATCTCGAGGAGCGCGAGGTACAGCTCCTGGTCTGGGATGGACTGGACGAGCGCCTCGGGATCGGGCGCCGACAAGAGGACGTCGAGCTTCTCCTTGCCGATCGCGGCGGCGAGGGCCCGCCTCGGCGCGAGCGCCCCGCTGCCATTCGCATCCATGAGGATCCCTTGCTACGCCGCCTTGATGACCTTTCCCGCCTTGAGGCAGCGGGTGCAGACGCGCAGGTGCGCCCGCCTGCCGTCGACGAGGGCGTGCACCCGCTGCAGATTCGGCAGGGTCCGCTTCTTCGTCTTGTTGTTGGCATGGCTCACCTGGTTGCCGGTGAGCGGGCCCTTGCCACACACTTCGCACTTGAACGCCATTGCATCTCCGACCGCGGGGGACGGCGGAAAATACCCGCCTTCCGCCTCGTGTCAAGTCGCGGCGACCTGCTTGCGGCCGCTCAGCTCCAGAGCGTGACCGGCGCAGGCGCGGGCCGCGAGGAGCGAGCCTTCCAGCCCGAAGCCCGGGTACACCTCCCGGGAGGCGAAGACGACCCTTTCGTGGGCCTCGGAAACGGCCCGGACGCCGATCGGCTCGGAATGGATGCCTTCGTGCGGCCGCAACAGCCGCTGGCCCTGAAGGGGATCGAGATCGACCGTCTCGTGCACGATGTGCCTGTCGAAGAAGGGCAACACCGGGTCGAGCGCTCTGCGGGCCGCCGCG
>VBKL01000210.1 GCA_005879805.1 Deltaproteobacteria bacterium
CGACGTGGACTACGTCATTTACAAAGGTGACGGTTCGAGTTCACGTGTGGTCCTGACTTTCGGAATGAGAATGGACAGACCGTTTCCGACGGGAGATGTCTCGAAGGGGCGGGTGCTGGGCGCGGAAGTCGTCTGGCGCTCGTATCGCGGAGGCCCGCTGTACCGGGACGGACCGTACATCGAGCTTGCCGAGCTGGAGAGCGTCCTCGAACGGCGGACGTGCGTCAGGGACCTCGCCGGAGTTCGGCTCTATCTCCTCACCGACGACCCGAAGTCTTTCCCTGAGCTGCGCGCGATCGCGCAATCGATGGAGCTCCGCGATGCAGCGCCATGTCGCTGAGCCGGCTCGTTCAGAAGTAGTAGGCGATCCCGCCGTGCAAGCCGAAATGGGCGGTCGAATCGCTGGGCGTGAAGGCGAGATCGATGATGGTCCCCACTCCGAAATGGCCGATGCGCTGCTCGAAGCCGAGGCCGATGCTGGTCCAGATGTTCTGGCTGGTCGAGGTGGCGTTCGGGACGCCGGTGTTGCCTCCCCGCTTCACCTTGGTGTTGCCGGCAATGGTCAGCTCGGTCGCGAGATAGCTGCCCCGCTCGCCGAACAGCTTCTTCAAGGAGAATCCGAGCTGGAGCCCGGGGAAGCCTGCGCCGACCCCGCCCTCGAAGCCGAAGAGACCCTCGGTCATGTAGCCGATCGCTCCGCCTGCGTATCCGTACGGAGCGAAGGCGTTGCCGAAGTCCGCCCGGAGGCTCATCCCGGAGCTGCCGAGCGTGCTCCGGCGGCTGCCGCCGCTGAGATCGACGACGTCGGCGCGGGCCGAAGTGCAGAACAGCGCGAGGGCAGCGGCGGAGGCGAGTGCGACTTTCACGAGGGCGCAGCGTAACCGGTTCGCGGGCGACGCGCGAATTCTCCCTGGCATCCCGACCGGCCGACCGAAGTAGGATGGCCGCGGGCCCGTAGCTCAACGGCCAGAGCAGCCGGCTCATAACCGGTCGCATGCAGGTTCGAATCCTGCCGGGCCCATGTTTGCGTCCTTTCGTTTCGAGCCGTTGACAGAGCGCGTGCTTTCGTTTCGAGCGTTGACAGTGGGTCGCTTCCGTCGCAAAACGGTCCGCTCCTCCGCCGCCGCGGACGGGAGAGAGAGGACACGTGTCGCGAGACGACAAGCTGAGGGCGCTCGAAGAGCTGCAGAAAGTCGACCTCAAGATTCGCGATCTGGCCCAGCAAGCCGAACGGCATCCCGCCCGACTCAAGCAGATCGAGGGCGGCCGCGACGACGCGAAGGCGGCTCTCGATGCACAGCGCGGCCGCCTCGCCGACAACGAACGCGCCCGGCGGCAGAACGAGCAGCTTCTCCAGCTCGAGAAGGAGAAGGTGCGCAAGTGGGAATCGCGCCTCTCCGAGCTCAAGACGACGCGCGAGTACGCTGCGCTCGCCCGCGAGCTCGACATCGCCAAGAAGACCAACGAGGGAGACGAGGAGGAGATCCGCAGGCTCGCCGGTGAGTACGAGGAGATCAGGAAAGGGCTCGCCGAGATGGAGAAGCAGCTTGCCGAGAAGGATGCGGTGGTGGCGAGCGAAGGCAAGCAGATCCACGAGGACCTCGCCGGGGTTCGCGCGAGCATGGAAGAGCTGGAGAAGGAGCGGTCGGCGGCGATCGCCCACTGCGACAAGTCGCTGGTCGCGAAGTACGAGCGGATCCGCAAGCAGCGCGGCGGCATCGCCGTCGTGCCGGTCGAGGGAATGACCTGCAAGGGCTGCCAGCGCAACATCCCGCCGCAGATGGCCAACAACCTCCGCTCGGGCGGCGAGATCCTGACCTGCCCGAACTGCAATCGATTCATCTATCCCGCCGAGTCCGAAAGCGCGGCAGCGGGAGCTTGAGCGCGACGCCCGCGCAGCTCCTGCTCGCCATCGCCGAGCACGGATCGCTGGACGCCGCCTGCGAAGACCTGGGCATCGAGCGCCACGAGGCAGTTCGCCTGCTCCGCGAAGCGGCGCGAAAGCTAGGCGCCGCACCCAAGGAGCGCGCCGCGGCGCAGAAGGAGCTGCCAGGCCTCGAGCGGAGCGCGGGCGCGGACGGCAAACGGGTGCGCGTCTTCAGCGATGGGGCGGCGCGCGGAAATCCCGGGCCGGCGGGGGCCGGCGCGGTGGTGCTCGACCCGAGGGGGCGCGTCCTCGCCCGCGTCGGCAAGTTCCTCGGCAAGCAGACCAACAACGTCGCGGAGTACGAGGGGGTCATCCTCGGCCTCAAGAGCGCCAAGGAGCTCGGAGCCACCGAGGTAGAGGTGCGCGCTGACAGCCTCCTCCTCATCCGGCAGCTAGAAGGCGCGTATCAGGTGAAGAATGCGGCGCTGAAGGCGCTCCACGCGAAGGCGAAGCAGCTCTTGCGCTCGTTCGAGCGGGTCGACCTGCGGCACGTCCCGCGCGAGGAGAACACGCTCGCCGATGAGATGTCGAACCGCGCCATCGACGAGCGCATGGAGTGAGCGACTACCGCAAGAGCTTCGGGTAGAGGTCGTACCGGCAACCCTCGGTCGATCTCGGGACGATGAGCGAGCCGTCGCGCGCGACGGACGCGTCGGTAGTCAATCCTGGAACCGCGACGCAGCCGCAGGAGCGACCCGACGTCGCGAGCACTTCGATGCCCGATCCGCATTGGCCGGCCGGTCCCCAGCTCGCGTATGCCTTTCCGGAGCGGACGACTTGAAGCGCGTTCAACCTTCTCTGCTGTAGCCAGTCCGGAAGCGGTCCGGCCGCGGTCGCGCCGTCCTCGACCCGCTCGCCCGAGATGCTGTCAGGCCCCACGCCGACGGCGAGGCTGCCGTCGGCGAGGAATTGCATCCTGGTCGAGGCGCTCAGCGCGAATTGCCCAGTGAGCACGGTGCCATCGCGCGCGACCCAACGCGCCTTGCCAGTTTCGTCGATGACGAGCGCGTGGCCGGAAAGGGCCACGCCGACGGCTGCAACGAACGGCTCTCCTTTTCCGATCACGATTTGGTCCGTCTCGGGGGCCCCTTTCTTGTCGAAACGCTGGTACGTCGTGACGAGCCCATCCGGGGTCGAATGGGTGCCTGCGACCGCGGTGCCGCCGGAAGGGTCGATACCGATCACGGCGCGGTCGACGGGAGAGGCGGGCGGATTCGGTTCGAGGATCGTACGGGAAAGCAAGGCGCCGTCGTGTGACCAGGACGTGAGGTCGCTCCCGCCCGCCCGGAACCCGGCATAGACGGTGAAGCCGGACGGCTGGCTGAAGACCAATTGCAACGTCTCGTCAGGTGCGCTGAAGCCTGCACCGCCCACGCGCTCTGCGTGACCGTCGGCGACCCGGAAGAACGAGTATGCATTTGCCGGCGGTCCATTCCCGACCAGCGCTCCCAGCACGAACGTCGCGTCCAGGTCGTCGCCCACTCCTCGAGTCGGTGTGCAGGACACTTGCGGCGACTCCGCGAGATCGACGACCACCGGATCGGGCAACGAGGCGGGCGTCAGCCCCGCGCATTCGTCGGCGACCGGCGGCGGAGGAGGTGGAGGTGGCGGCGGAGGCGGGACCGGAGGCGGTTCAGGTGGCGGAGGCGCCGGCGGAGGCGGAGCGGGAGGAGGCGGAGCGGGAGGAGGAGGCGGCGCCGGCGAGTTGAACACCGCCTGAACGCTGCGATCGCCGGCCATCGAAATCGTGCAGGGCGCCGTGCCGGAGCAGTCGCCCGACCAACCCAGGAACGTCGCGCCCGCGGAGGCCGTCGCAGTGAGCGTCACCGACGTGTTCGAAGACAGCGACGCCGTGCAGCTCGCCGTGCAGTCGCGGGCGAGAGGATCGACGTGGACCGTTCCCGTTCCCGCGATGACGATTGCCAGGGTTCGCTGGACGGGGGCGGCGCTGCCCGATGTCACGCCGGCGGGTCCGCACGACACCGCTACCGCGGATACTGCAACGAGGACGACCGCCAGCTTTGCCATGCCCGAACCCCGAAGATGCGAATCTGGGTGTTCGACCCTGTGTGCAGGAGTAGCGACCACGGTTCGGAAAGGCGCACGCCTGCACGCTCTCGAGAGTGACTCGAAGGGCCGCGTCCTCTAGAATCCGCGCCGGGTCGGAGCCGTCCGGGCGGACGCCGGCGCTCACGACGCGCGGGAGGAAAGTCCGGGCTCCACAGGGCAGGGTGCTGGCCGCGGCAACGCGGGGCCTAGAGGAATGTCCGCCTCCCCCGGCCCGGTGACGGGGCGGGGAGACAGGACCCGGCTTACAGGACGGCTCTGACCCATTTTTCGTTGCGATCGGACGGAAAACCCTCGCGGCAATCCGCGCGAGGCGGGCTCCTCACGTGTCGCGCGAGCGCCTCAGCGGATGTCGTACACCGCCTCGCCGGCGAGCACATCGGTCCGGAATCTTTCGCCAGGAGCGATGCCCTCCCAACGCAGCCGCGCGCCCACGAGAACCGATTCCACGCAGCGATTCAGCGCGGCGTCGTCGACCGTTGCCCGGCGCCGGGAACCGTCCGGAGCCGGGAACTCGAGCGAAGTCTCGACGACCTTCGCCGAGTCGACCCAGAAGCCGTTCTTCACGGTGGAGATTTCGAAGAGGACGATCTGATGCAGATCGATTTCTTGCACCGGCCTCTGGCCCGGGATCGCAGCCGCGATCAAGCGCGAGCGCGGGACCAGGTCGGCGATTGGAGGCGGCGTGTAGCGATCGCGGCAAGCGTCGACGTCGTCCTCGCGCGAGCGAAACACCGCGAAGGCGGTCCTCCAGTGAGGGTCATCCGTCCGGGGTGGCGGGAATCTCTCGACCGGCTCCGGAGGTGCCCGCGATGTGGGGGGCGGGGCGGGCGCGGGTTCGACAGGACGGGAGGTGACGTCCTGCTCGGAGCCAACCTTGGGCGCGGACGTCTCCAGGGCGGGCACCGCCGCCATGCGCACGGGCTCGCCCTCACTGCGGACCATGAGCAGCGCGATCGCACCGCAACAAAGAACGAGCGCTCCGATGGCGAGCCTTCGCATCGATTTCAGCGCCGCGGAGCCTGCAGGAGCGCGACGATC
>VBKL01000146.1 GCA_005879805.1 Deltaproteobacteria bacterium
ACTCGTCGCTGACCCAGGAGGAGAAACAGGCCGTCCGCGCCGAGGCCACGGGCGGGCGGCTGAAGCTCCTCTACGTCGCGCCCGAAACGCTGAACACCGAGGCGTTCCAGGGCTTCCTGGGCCGGCTCCAGGTGAGCCTGCTGGCCGTCGACGAGGCGCATTGCGTGAGCCAGTGGGGCCACGACTTCCGGCCGGACTATCTCGAGGTGGCCCGGCTCCGCGAGCGTCTTCCGAGCGTGCCGCTCGTCGCCTTGACCGCGACCGCCGACCCGCTGACTCGCAAGGAGGTGCTAGGGCGGCTCGGTCTTTCGAGCGCGCAGGTCTTCGCCTCGAGCTTCGACCGGCCCAACATCAAGTACGAAATCGCGCTCAAGGACTCGGGGCGCGAGCAATTGCTTTCGTTCCTGCGCGAGGAGGGCCTCGTCATCTGCGCCACCATCGCCTTCGGGATGGGCATCGACAAACCGGACGTCCGTTTCGTCGCGCACCTCGACCTGCCGAAGAGCGTAGAGGGCTACTACCAGGAGACGGGCAGGGCGGGGCGCGACGGACTGCCCGCGTCGGCGTTCCTCCTCTACGGCCTCGGCGAGATGGTGCAACTGCGCCAGCTGATCCAGCAGGGGGAGGGCGGCGAGGAGTTCAAGCGGCTCCAGCAGCAGAAGCTGACGCAGATGCTGGGCCTCTGCGAGGGAGTGGCTTGCCGCCGCCAGATGGTGCTCGCGTATTTTGGCGAGAGTCACCCGGGCGCTTGCGGCAACTGCGACAATTGCCTCGAAGGCGTGAAGACGCACGACGGTACGGTAGTCGCGCAGAAGGCGCTGAGCGCGGTGGCGCGCACCGGGGGCCGGTTCGGCGCCGGGCACTTGATCGACGTGCTCCTCGCGCGCGAGACGGAGAAGACGGAGCGCAACCAGCACCAGGGGCTCAGCGTCTGGGGAATCGGCAAGGACCTCGACGAGCGCAAGTGGTCGAGCGTCTACCGGCAGCTCGTGGCGGGTGGATTCCTCGACGTCGACGCGGAGGCGTACGGCGCGCTTACGTTGAATGAGAAGAGCTGGCAGGTCTTGCGCAAGCAGCAGGAGGTGCGGCTTCGTGAAGACCCTCCGCCGTCGACGCGGTCGCGCAGCCGGAATGGCAGTGGGAAGCCGGCAGCGCCAGCCTTGTCCGGCGAGGAGGCGCAGGCCTTCGAGGCGCTACGATCCTTGCGGAAGAGGGTCGCCGACGAGCAGGGGCTGACGCCTTTCGTGATGCGAAAATGAGCGCGTGACGTTCCGCGCCGGAATCGTCCTCGTCGCTTGCGCCATCGCCTGTGCGCACGGCGAACCGCGGCCCGCGGAGCTCTTGCGCGAGCGGCCGGCTCCCGGGGTCTTCGTGCAGGCCGCCGCGACCTGCGCGCCGTCCGAGCCACGGATTCCGCTCAACGATCCTCCCTGGCGAGGCATGATGCTTCTCGACTACGTAGTCCGGGAGGACGGCGGCCTCGGCGACGTGCGGACGGAGATCCTCGACGGGAAACCTCCGGCTCTCCAGGCGGTCGCGACGGTGAAGGAGTGGATCGCGAGCTCGTGCCGCTTCTCGCCCGCGACCCTGGATGGGGTGCCGAAGAGCGTCGAGCTCGGTCAGTTCATCCAATTCGGCCCGCCGCGCCGCGAGGTACCCATGCTGCAAGCCGGCATGACGAAACCGTCCGTCACGGCTTGCGCGGGTCCGCGGCCGCTGATGCCGCAGGACGCGCGAGAGAGGGCACTCGGCGGCACCATCATCGTCCAGTACGTGGTCGAGACCGACGGGGGCATCAGCGACATCGAGCTGAAGGCTCCCGGCCCGGTGGTGTTCTTCCGCGCGGTGCGGGAATGGCTTTCCGGATGCCGATTCGAACCGGCGACGGACGCGGGTCGCGCCGTCGCCGTCCGGATCGTCCAGCCCTTCATCTTCAAGCTTCAGTAGACCGCGCTTACGCAGCCACCTGCGCGGCCTGCTTCACCGCCTCGATCTCCAGCGTCAGCTCCACCTTGTCGCCGACGAGGACGCCACCGGTCTCCAGCGCCTTGTTCCACACCAGCCCGAAGTCCTTGCGATCGATTGCGGTGGTGGCGACGAATCCCGCGCGCTCGCCACCCCAGGGATCCTTGCCCGCGCCCTCGTAAGTGACGTCGAGGACCACCTGCTTCCTGATGCCGTGGAGGGTGAGATCGCCCGTCACCCGGTAGCGGTCCTCGGCGACGACCTCGACCTTCCTGCTGCTGAAGGAGGCGGACGGGTACTTCTCGATGTCGAGGAAGTCGGGCGAGCGCAGGTGCGCGTCGCGCTGCGCGTCGGCCGTGTCCAGGCTGGCCGGATCGATGTTCACCTCGACCGAGGAGGCGGCGGGGTTCGCCGCGTCGAAGCGGAGCTGCCCGCTCCATTTCGTGAACCGGCCGCGGGTCTTGGAGACCACCATGTGGCGGACGGAGAAGGCGATGGCGGAGTGGGAAGGATCGATGTTCCAGACGCTGACGGCCATGTGTGCTCCTGAAAGTGAGTGTAACTACGATTTTCGTAGCTACAGATGCTTTCGTGCGCTGGGGGATTCGGGCCGCTATACTTCCGGCATGGCGGAGCGGCCTCGCTCGACGAAAATCTGCGCGAAGTTCCAGTCGGCGATCGACCTGCTGGGCAAGCGCTGGACTCCGCTCATCGTCCAGCTCCTCCTCAAGGGTCCGCACCGCTACAGCGAGCTGTACGAGGCTCTCGAGGTGGTCACCGAGGGGATGCTGTCCCAGCGGCTCAAGGAGCTGGAGCGGTCCGGGGTGGTAGAGCGCCGCGTCATGGACGAGCAGCCTGTCCGGGTGGAGTACCACCTCACCTCGAAGGGCCGCGCCCTGAGCCGCGTCATCTCGGGCCTCGAGCGGTGGGCCGACGAGTGGATGGGGGGCGAGCGGACGGCCGCCCCGGTCCTGCGGCCGGGCGAGCAAGCTCGGCGATCGTGACGACACGCATCCGGCATACCGGCTGCCTATTTTCAAACAAGACCAGCCGGAGAACCGATGCTCGCCCCAGCCCCTGGAGTGACCTGGAAGGAATTCTTCCTCGCGCTGAAGGACCGCTTCCTCAAGGACAAGCTGATGGACGTGGCCGGTTCGGTCACCTTCTTCGGCATCCTCGCGCTGTTTCCCTTCCTGCTCTTCCTCGTCACGCTCGGCGGCCTGGTCCTGCGGCCACCGCAGGTCGAGGCGTTCATCCAGCAGATCGGAAACGTCGCGCCCGCCGACGCGGCGCGGATCATCGGGGGGCAGATCCGCGAGATCCACCGCAGCCAGAGCGTCGGCCTGCTCACGGTCGGATTCGTCGGCGCCATCTGGTCGGCCTCGGGCGGCGTCGTCTCGCTGATGGACGCGCTCAACGGACTGCTCCACGTCGACGACAAGCGGCCCTTCTGGAAGTCCCGCGGCCTCGCCATCCTCACCACCTTCGGCGCGAGCGCTCTGGTGCTCCTCGCCGCCTTCGTCGGAGTGGCGGCGGGGCCCATCGCCCATGCCTTCGGTGGCCCGGTGGAGAAGGTCGTGACGTGGCTGAGGCTCCCCATCGCGGGACTTCTCATCGCCTTCGTCTGGGCCGCGCTCTATCAAATCCTTCCGGACAAGCCGCGGAAGTTCCGCTTGCTCACCCCCGGATCGGTGATCGCGGTGGCGTTCTGGCTCCTGGCTTCCTGGGGATTCTCGCTCTACGTGATGCACTTCGGCGAGTACAACAAGACGTACGGAGCGATCGGCGGCGCCGTCGTCATGCTGATGTGGATGTGGATCTCGGCGATGGTGATGCTCGCGGGCGCGCTCATCAACGCGGTGCTGGAGGAGTTGCCGCGCGGGCGGACGGTCGCGAGAACGCCGGCTGCCGTTGCGACCTCGCTGCAGGGTGGGCTACGGCCCCGGAGCGCATGAATACAATTTTGTAGATTTTCCGTCCGGCAGTCGCCAGACACGGCGGCATTGAGATAACCAATCAGGAGTGCGCCTTCTCCTCCAGCATCGTAGCCGCTACGACTATCCGCGGCCCACGATGCTGGGGCCGCACCTGGTGCGGCTGCGTCCCGCCGCGCATGCCCGCGCGCGCATCGAGAGCTACGGCCTGCACGTCTCGGAACCAGGCGAGATCCGCTGGCAGCAGGACCCCGCGGGCAATCATGTCGCGCGGGTAACGTGGAACGGCGGGCGCCTCGAAGCGCTGGAGGTCGCGGTCGAGCTTTCGCTGGACCTGAAACCCGTCAACCCGTTCGACTTCACCCTCGACGCCTTCGCGGAGCAGACGCCGTTTCCGTACGGCCCGCTCACCGCGGACCTTTCTCCGTACCTCGGATGCAACGACGCTTCCTTCGCCGCCGGCCAACGCGCGGAGCAGTTCTTCTCGACGCTCCCGCGCGCGGGCGCGACGGTGCCTCTGGTCACCGAGATCAACCGCGCGGTCCACGAGCGCATCCGCTACATCACGCGCGAGGAGCCGGGCGTCTGGAATCCCGAGGAGACCCTCCAGGAAGGGCGGGGCAGCTGTCGCGATTCGGCGGTGCTGCTCGTCGCGGCGCTGCGATCGCGGGGACTCGCTGCCCGTTTCGTCAGTGGCTATCTGGTCCAGCTCGCGGACGAGGCAAGGCTGCCCGATCAGGCGACCGGAGTTTCTTCCGACGTCCTCGCCTTGCACGCCTGGGCCGAGGTGTTCCTTCCCGGCGCCGGATGGATGGGCGTCGACGCGACGAGCGGCCTGTTCTGCGGCGAAGGACACGTTCCGCTGGCCTGCTCAGCCATCCCGTTCCTCGCCGCGCCGGTCGAGGGGACGAGCGAGGTCGCGGCTACCAGCGTTTCCTTCGACATGCACGTGCGCCGGCTCTCCAACGCAGGGCCCGCCGCGTCGGGCGATGGGCCGCTCGGAGGCGAGCCCTCGTCGCGCAAGCCGTCCGCCATCGAGCGACGCGCATCGGAAGGCAGCGGCCGCGCCAATGTCCTCGACAAGTACGAGCCGATTCCCGGTACCCACGACGAGCTGTTCGAGGGCCGCTCCACATTCCGCCCCGAGTTCCGGACTGCCCTCGCCGCGCTGGCCGCCAGGACGCCCACCGAGTTCGCCCGCAGCGTCGCGCTCGCCGAGCTGGCGCTCCTCAACCAAGGCGTCACCTTCTCGGTGATGAAGAGCGATCAGGGCACCGAGAAGATCTTTCCCTTCTGCCTCTTGCCGCGACTCATCTCGGCGGCCGGATGGAACGATCTCGAGCGGGGTCTCGTCCAGCGGATCCGCGCGCTCTCCCTCTTCCTCGACGACGTCTACGGCGAGCAGCGCATCCTCGCCGAAGGGAAGATCCCGCGCGACCTGGTCCTCGGCGCCAAGCACTACCTGCCAAATCTACGCGGAATCAAACCGCCCGGCGGCGTCCGCGTGCACTTGAGCGGAATCGATCTCATCCGCGATCCGGCCGGCACCTATCGCGTCCTCGAGGACAACCTGCGGACGCCGAGCGGCGTCAGCTACGTGCTCGAGAACCGCCTCGTCTCGAAGCGCGTGCTCCCTCGCGCGTTCGAGGCGGCCCGCGTCCGGCGCGTCGACCACTACCCCGCGCGCCTCGCCGAGACGCTGCGCTCCGTCTCCCCCGCCCCTCCGGATGCCTCGACGGTGGTGCTCCTCACCCCCGGCCCCTACAACTCGGCCTACTTCGAGCACAGCTTCCTCGCCCGCACGATGGGCATCGAGCTCGTCGAGGCCGCCGACCTCTGGGTCGACGACGACAAGGTGTGGCTGCGTACCACTCTCGGCCGCCGCCGCGTCCACGTCATCTACCGCCGCACCGACGAGGCGTTCCTCGATCCCGAGATGTTCCGCAAGGACAGCTTCATCGGCGTTCGGGGACTCATGCGCGCCTACGCCAAGGGCAACGTCGCGCTCGCCAATGCCCCTGGGAACGGCGTCGCCGACGACAAGGCCGTCTACGCCTTCGTTCCGGAGATGATCCGCTTCTATCTTTCCGAGGAGCCGCTCCTCGCACAGGTCCCGACCTGGCTTTGCCTGCGCGACGACGATCGCGCTTACGTGCTCGAGCACCTCCACGAGCTGGTGGTGAAGTCGGTGGACGAGGCGGGCGGGTACGGAATGCTCATGGGCCCGCAATCGACCGCTGCCGAGCGCGAGGAGTTCGCCGCCCGCATCCGCGCCGAGCCGCGGCGGTACATCGCGCAGCGGCGCGTCGAGCTATCGACGTGCCCGACCTGGGACAAGGCTTCGGAGAGCGTCGTCCCCCGGCGGGTCGATCTCCGTCCCTACCTCCTCTTCGGCAAGAGCGGTCCCTGGGTGCTGCCGGGCGGACTCACCCGGGTAGCGCTGGTCGAAGGATCCTACGTCGTGAACTCGAGCCAGGGAGGCGGCTCGAAAGACACCTGGGTACTCTCCGCATGATCTCGCGAGTCGCCGACCATTGCTTCTGGTTCGGGCGCTATCTCGAGCGTACCGAGAGCACCGCGCGGCTGTTGCAAGTCACTTCCACCCTCGCCCTCGACAGCGACCTCACCCAGCTCGAGTGCTGGCAGCCGGTCATCATCACCGCCGGCGAGGAGGAGCGCTTTTCGCAGCTGCGCGGCGCCCAGGCGATGGGCGACGGCGAGGCCGTGCAGGAGTACCTGGCCTTCAACGACGACGTTCCCGTCTGCCTGCGCCGCTCGATCGCCGCGGCGCGCGAGAACGCCCGGTCGGTGCGCGAGGTCGTCTCGCTCGAAGCGTGGGAAAGCATCAACGAGCTTCATCTCTGGATCCAGGGACCAGCGGCGCGCTCGGCGTACGACGAGCACCGCTACGGCTTCTACCGGCACATCCGCAAGGAGACGCAGCTCTGCATGGGCCTGTTGCGCGGGTGCATGCTGCACGACGCCTCGCTCGACTTCATCTGGCTGGGGCTGATGCTCGAACGCATCGGCCAGACGGCTCGCATCCTCGACGTCCATCATCATGCGCTCACCGCCGCCGACGTGTCGGAGAGGACGCGTTCCATCGTCGAGGTCGCCGTCTGGCTGTCGCTCCTTCGCGCTTGCTACGGTTTCGAAGCGTTCATGAAGAGCCACCGTGGCGCGGTGACGGGCGAAGCTGTGGCTTCCTTCCTCATCTTCGAGGCTCGTTTTCCGCGCGCCGTCCGCCACTGCTTGCGCAGGGCCCGCGAACGCCTGGAGGAGATCAGGCCCGCGCGAGATGGCCGTCCCGCGCTGAAGGCGCTCGGGCGGCTGAGGTCGCTCGAGGAGCGCCTCGACGCCGTGGCCGCGAGCCGGCTCGATCCGAAGGAAGTGCACGAGCTTCTCACTCTGATCGTCGACGAGACCCAGGCGGCGTGCGAGGAGGTGCGGGTCGATCTCCTCGCCGTCCCCGCCGCGGGCGAGACACCGAATCTGAACGGCGCCGAGGTCGGGACGGAGTAGCATCCGCCGCAGCATGCCCAACCTCCTCGCCATGTCGTTCGAAGGCTCGGTGACGCCGGCCTTCGATCTCCATTGCCTCGAGCCAGGCCGGACGCCGCCGGACGGATGGGGAATCGCCTGCTATCCCGGCGGCGAGCCCGCGGCGCTGGTGCTCAAGGAGGCCGGACCTGCCCACGGCAGCCCTTCCAGCGCGCTGGTCTCGGCGTGGGAGCGGCTCGAGTCGTCGATCTTCGTGGTCCACATCCGGACCGCGGTGTGGGGAGCGATCACCGAGGCGAACACCCAACCCTTCCAGCGCGCCTGGGGACGGCGCGACTGGGTCATCGCGCACAGCGGCAGCCTGGAGCGCAAGCTCGAGCCGGGGCCGCTCTTCGAGCCGGTGGGCTCGACGGACACCGAGCAGATCCTCTGCGACCTGCTCGCGCGCGTGGCCGACCGGGGCTACCGCTGCATCGGCGACGTCTCGGCGCAGCTTCTCGTCTCCTGGTTCCAGGAGCTGAACGTCCGCGGCGGGTTGACCACCGCGCTCGCCGACGGCGAGGACCTCGTCGTCTACGCCGATCGGCGCGGGAACGGCGAGGCGTGGGTGTGCGAGCTTCTGCCGCCCCACGGAGAGATGGCGTTCGGCGACAAGGACCTGACCGTGGATTTGACCCGCCGGGGCATCCACAGCCGCAAGGGGATCCTCGTCTCCTCCGAACCGCTCGACCGGCGCAAAGGAGCGAGCGGCGCCTGGAAGAAGCTCACTCCCGGGCACCTCCTCGTCGTGCGCCAGGGCGCGGTCCGCGCCGACGTCGGCCTCGAGCCGGCCGAGAGCCGTCCTACCGTCGCGGTGCCTCCGGTTCGCGCTGCGCCTGCCGTCGCGACGCTCCCCGTGGCCACCCAGCCGCCGCCGTTCGTCCAGCGCGCGCGGCCGGTCCACAGCACCGCGCGCGCCGAGGTGCGAAGGTACGAGGTGCTCCATCGCACCGTGTACCGCTACCGGGAGACGGTCGAGCGCAGCGCGCACGTCTTGCGTCTCTTCCCGGCGCACGATCGGTTGCAAACGGTGCACTCCTCGCGCCTGGAGATCTCGGTCGAAGGGCAGCACCGCGAATTCGAGGACGTCTTCGGCAACCGCGTGCGCCGCCTGATGCTCGACACGCCTTTCACCGAATTGTCGATCGCGGCCCATTCGGACGTCGAGGTCCTCGACGTCGATCCGCTCGACTTCCGGCCCGCCCGGGTGCGGGTCACCATTCCACTCGTCTGGATGCCGTGGCAGCGGCAGATCCTCCAGCCGTTCCTGCTCCCGCCCGAGCTTCCCGAGAGCGAGCTGATCGAGCTGAACGAGTACGCGATGAGCTTCGCGCGCCGCAACGACTACGAGTTGCTCGACGCGCTGCTCGATCTCAACGCCACCATGTTCAGCGAGCATCGCTACGAGCAGGGAACGACGAGCCACGCCACTTCGCCCTTCGACGTGTATACGACCCGGCGCGGCGTCTGCCAGGACTTCGCCAACCTCTTCATCTGCCTCGCGCGCCTGCTCGGTGTCCCCGCCCGTTACGTGTGCGGGTACATCTTCACCGGCGAGACGCCCGAGCACGCGCGCATGGCCGAGGAGTCGCACGCCTGGGTCCAGGTCTACTTGCCCGAAGTGGGCTGGAAGGGATTCGATCCCACCAACGGCAAGCTCACGCAGAGCGACCACGTGCGCGTCGCGGTGGGACGCAACTACATCGACGCGACGCCCACCTCGGGAACGCTTTACGTGGGCGGCGCTGGTGAATCGCTCTCCGTGGAGGTGAAGATGGAGCGGGTGCGAAGGTGAAGCGCATCGAGATCCAGACCGAGGACGGAACTTGTCCGGCCCATGTCTTCGGAACCGAGGGTCTGCCGCGGGTCCTTTTCTACATGGACGGACCCGGAATCCGGCCGGCGCTTTTCGAGATGGCGGAACGCATCGCCGCCGCGGGCTATCGCGTACTGCTGCCGGATCTGTTCTACCGGTCCGGACCGTACGCGCCGATGGACCCCAAGGTCGTCTTCGCCGACCCGGCGAAGCGCGCGGAACTTTTCTCGCGCTACATGTCGAAGACGACCATCGCCAACGTCATGCGCGATACCCGCGCGTTCCTCGCGCAACTCGGGGACGGGAAGATCGGGACGACCGGCTATTGCATGGGCGGGCGCTTCTCGCTCGCGGCAGCGGGCACGTATCCGGAACGCGTCATGGCGGCCGCCGCTTACCATCCGGGGAATCCCGCGAGCGACGCTCCCGACAGTCCCCATCTCCTCGCGCCGCGCATGAAGGCGAGCGTCTACGTCGGCGGAGCGAGCGACGACCCCAGCTTTCCCGAGGAGCAGAAGCAGCGCTTGGAGAAGGCGCTCACCGATGCAGGCGTGGAGCACGTCATCGAGACGTATCCGGCGAAACACGGCTGGGTCCCGGCCGACACGCCGGTACACGATGCGGCAGCGGCGGAGAAGCACTGGAAGACGCTCTTCGATCTGTTCGAGCGCAGGTTGAAAGCCTGACTCACTGCAGGCCGGTCGTGATCTCGTAGGTGCTGCGGTCCTCGATGGAGAACCCGACCCGGCAGACCGAGCGCCGCTGGTTGTAGGTCAAGAGGACCTCGCCGTAACCGAAGCTGCACTGGGCGAAGAGGGCGAGCGGAGAGAGGCGCGGCCACGGCACCCGCTTGCGGGCGGAGATCTCCGCGAGACCGTGCGCGAAGTCGGTGCCGGCGCGCAGCGTCGTCGTCACCGACCAGTCGCGCGCGACGATCTTCCGCGACCCGTCCTCGATCACGAGGGTGCGCCCGGCGTCGAGGAGCAACTGGCCGTAGCCGAAGTAGCGGGTGAGATCGGGATTGCCGCCGCCGTCGGAGTCGCGCCTCTGGACGAGCGGAGCCCAGAGGGAAGGCTGCACCGCGAAGCTCCAGCCGCCCGGCATGAAGTAGGCGAACCGCGAGAGCACCGTGAACCGGTTCCAGCTGCGCGACAGCGGCCCGTCGCGGCCGTTCGACTCGTGCTCGAAGCCGAGGAGCAGGAGGGTCGGCGTGATCCCCCGCTCGCGGTCGTTCCGCCAGGGCGTATCGGTGCGGCGCCAGGCGAGGAAGAGCCCCGGGTTGTAGTCGGCGTCGACGAACGGCGACGATCCGTGGAAGTTCCACAGGTCCCAGAGCGTCTTCTGCGTGAAGGTGAAGAAGATCGTGCAAGGCGACCGGGTCGGAACCAGGTTCGCCTTGACGCTCACTTGAAAGCGCACGAATCCGGCGGGCTGCCCGCCGCTGCCGGGCCAACCGCTGATGACGTAGTTGTCCTTGAATTCGCTGAACAGTCGGCTTTCACGTAGCTGCGCCTTCGGGTCGTCGGGCTGCGAGTCGCAGAACGCGCTCGCAGCACCGGATGCGAGCGCGACGAGGAAAGCGAGCCGCATCATTCCATCTAGTCACCCTGGCCCGGTTCCCGCCACCTGCCGGGTCGCCACGTTGAGGCGGTTCCAGACGTTGATGGCGCCGATGGAGATCAACAGCGCCGCCAGTTGCGGCTCGTCGTAATGCTTCCGCACCTCGTCCCAGAGCGAGTCCGGCACCGGATCGGGACGGTCGCTCAGGCGAGTCAGCGCCTCGGTGAGGGCCAGCACGGCGCGTTCCGCGTCCGTGAACCAGGGCGCCTCGCGCCACGCCGCCACTGCGAAAAGTCTCTCGTCGGTCTCGCCTGCCTTGCGAGCGAAGCGGCGGTGCAGGTCCAGGCACAGGCTGCAGCCGTTGATCTGGCTCGCCC
>VBKL01000147.1 GCA_005879805.1 Deltaproteobacteria bacterium
TCATCCAGATCGGCGGCGGCTCCTTCCACAAGACCTTGAACCACGAGCTTGCCCACCAGCAGCTCTCCGAATTCGTCGAGCGTGCGCCACGTTGGCTCGACGAAGGGCTCGCCTGCTACCTGGAGACGGTCCGCTTCGTGAATGGATCCGAGGCCGTTGCCGGAGATCCCGATCGAGATCGCCTGCGCTTTGCGGACGCCACCGCCGACTGGAACGCCATCCTCGACACCGGAGAGAACGTTCTCTCCATGAACGAATGGGATTACGCGAGGTTCCAGGCGGCTTCGTGGCTTCTCGTCCACTATCTGGTCGACGAGCACAGGCGCGCCTTCGGGTTCTTTTTGCTGGAGCTGGCCCGCGGGATCGAGCCCCGCCACGCCTTCGCCCTCTCCTTCGGCGGCATCGACGGCGATCAGCTTCGCGACCACTTGCGCACCTACCTGACGGTCGGCCGCCTCAAGCTCAATCGCGTCCAGGCCGCTAGCTGGCAGGGAACGGTCGAGACACGGTCGCTCGCCGCCTCCGACGTCCACGGGATGCGGGCCATGCTGCTGCTGGTGGGCGCCGCAGCGCTGGGATCGCATTCCGCGGCCCTCGACTCCGACGCGGAGGCGAACGCCGCCCTGGAGCGGGATCCCGGCAACGCGGATGCCGCCGCGGTGAGTCTCTACTGGCGTTACGGCGCGAGCGCTCCGCGCCTCGACCGCGAATCCGCCGCCCGCGAGATCATCCGCGGCCATCCCGACGACTGGAGGGGATGGGCGATGCTCGCCGACGCCTTGCAAGGGACGGACGAGGCCGGCGCCGCGCGCGCCCGGGCGGCGGAGCTTGCCCCCGGCAATCCGGCCGCGCTGGAAGCGCTCGCTCGCGACCAGCTATCCCGTGGACGGGCGCGCGATGCCGTGGTCGTGGCCCGCAAGGCGATGACCCTGGCCCCGACCGATCCCGACGTTCTCGAGACCTACGCAGCCGCCCTGGCCGACACTGGCGACTGCGCCGCCGCGACCGGACTGCAGCACCGCGTGGTGGAGATCCTGCGCGAGCGGGGCGGCGGGCGGGCCGATTCCTCGGAGCAGCGGCTGCGGATGTACGAGGGCGGCTGCACGCCGGCCCGCGGAAAGAAATCCTCTCGCTGAGGACGTCCCCGGACTAGCGGTTCGGCACCGGCTTCGGCGGAGGCGGCGGCGGCGGCGCGGGCTCGTCCGGCGGAGCGCGGCCGTTGGCGTTCAGGTCGGTGACCCGGAACGGATTGGGCCGCGGCGGGATGCGGTCGACCGTCACGCCGACGAGGAGGACCTCTCCCGAATCGGAGGCGTTGTCGCCGAGGCGCAGGCCGCCGACGAACACCGTGCCTCCTTCCGGCAGGCTGAAGTCGGTCTCCATCCGCGCCGCGTGTTCCGGATGCCCGCCGTGCAGGAGCAGGTGCATCTTCACCCTGCCGTCCGGCGTGAGGTGGAGCGGCGCGATGCTCACGCTGCGGCGGCCGGGAAGCTCCATCTCGCCGGAAACCCGCCAGCCGAGTGCGAAGCTCTCCGCAGAGACCAGACGGTAACCGCGATAGCGGAAGTCCTTGCCGAAGTCGTCGAGGGATCCGGCGATGGCCGCAAGGCGCGGATCGTTGGGGGCGTCCTTCTGCGTCGCGGCGACGGCGCGGATGGTGAGGCGGACGAGGGCCGCGTCGGCGCCAGTGTCCGAGGCAGCGCCGACGCCGACGAGGCCGGCGGCGATGAGGAGCAGGGAGGTCATCGGGCGGTTCCTTCGCGCAGCCAGATGATCGAGGTGGGCCCGGACTGCAGCACGAAGCCCTGGGCGCCGCGGAAGTCGACTTCATCGATCGATGCTACGCGCACCGGGAGCGGCGCTTCCACCGGCGGCGGGGAGAAGCTACGCAAGCCGATCGTCACGCCGGCAACCCCCGCTGCGAGCGCCATCGCGACGGCGACGGGCCGCATGAGGACCGCCACCGGACGCCGTGCCACGCGGCGTTGCTTCCGCTCTGCGACCTGGGCGAGGACCGAGCGGGTCAAGGCCGAGGGATCCGCGGAAGCGGCGGCGCGCGCGGTCATCGCCACGCGCAGGGCCTCGCCCTGCGCGGCGAAGAGCGCCATCCGGTCGCTGCAAGCGGGGCAGTCCATGACGTGCCCCTCGACGCGCGCGGCGTCGTCCGATGCGAGCTCGCGGTCGAGCCACGCACCGAGGAGGGGAATCACGTCGTGGCAGCCCAACTTCACGAAACCTCCGGTCTCGGGCGCACGGGCTTCTCATACCCCATCCGCTTCGCGAAAGAACAGGAGCCACGGAGCGAAATGTCGCGCACTCACCCGACGCTGGACGGGGGGCGTTATTCACAGCGCCAGGCCGCCCCTGGCCCCAGCACTTCCGAGGGGGTCTGAGACCTTGGTCTTGGACCCTCCCAGGGCCACCTCCCTGGCCTTCCGGGCTGCCTTTCTGGCCACCGTGGGCGTTTCAGGCGGTGACGATCTGGGGCATCTCCAGGAACGACCGCGCACAGTGCCAGAAGAGGTGGCGGTTGATGCCCAGGGCCAGGGAGTGCGCCAGGCCGGGCAGGATGCTGAACTGGCGATCGGCGTTCGGCAGCTTCCGGTAGAAGTCGAGCAGGTCCTCCTCGGTCGCGATGCCGTCGAACTCTCCGCGGACGACCAAGGTTGGGGCGCGCACCTTTTGCGGATCGACCACCGGAAGGTGCGCAGTCATGTCCAGGTAGGTCCCGGTTGGAATGGTGTCGCCGAAGGGGAGCTCGGCGTCGGCCATCGCCTCCGCCACCGCCGGATCGGCGGTGCCGGGCTTGTCGCGCGTGAAGATGCTCCGGATCATCTCGCGATCGCGCTTCCGGCGGTTGTGCGTCCGGTAGTACTCGACCTGCTCCGCCCGCTTCTGCAAGGTCGGCGATCCCTTGCCGGTGTAGGTGAACGCCATCAAGACCAGGCGATCGACTCGATCGGGGTGGGCGACCGCGAATGCCGCCGCGCGCAGCGCCCCCGACGACTCGCCGATGAAGTGGGCGCGGCTCCGCCCCGTTTCGCGCGCGACGACGTCGAGCCCGGCGGCGAGATCGAGCACTCCTGTCGCGATGTCCGAGTTGCCTTCGGTCCGCGTGGAGCGCCCGTAGCTCTCGTGGTCCATCGTCCAGACGTCGAAACCGTACTCGGCGAAGGTATCCATCAGCGAGTAGCGGCCCTTGCCCGGAACGGTGAGATCGAACGTCGGCCGCGAGGAGATCGACGATCCGTGGACCATGAAGAGGACGGGCGCGTCGCCGTTTTCCTTCCGCGGCACGCCCCGGCGCTTGCGGAACATGTAGAGGGACACGTCGCCCTTCTTCGCCGTGTACTCGCCGCTCCAGATCTTCGCAGGGCTCGCCTCGCGCGCCCCTTCCGCGGGATTGCGAAGGACCGACGCCGCGACGCCGCCCCCCGCAAGCTTCAGCAACGTGCGCCGACTCGGATGCGTCACGGCAGCCTCTCTTCAGCCGAGGTACTTGCGGAACCAGGCGAGGCAGCGATCCCAGGCCAGCTTCGCCGCCTGGGGATTGTAGACCTCCTTGCGTTCGGAATTGAGGAACGCGTGCTGCGCGTCGTAGCGGTAGATCTCGCAGGTCTTGCCGAACTCCTTCAGCTCCTTCTCGAACTGATCGGCCTTCTCCTTCGTCACCCATCCGTCCTGGTTGGCGAAGTGGCCCTGGACGGGAACGCGCACGTCCTTCCCCGAGGCGACGTTGGGAGGCGGCAGGCCATAGAAGGTAACGGCCGCGTCGAGCTCCGGAATCTTCGCGGCGCCGATCACCGCCACCGCTCCGCCCATGCAGAAGCCGGTGAGCCCCGCTTTGCCGCCGCGCGACTTGAGATGGGCGACCGCTCCGCGCACCGCCTGCTCGGTCGCCGCCTTGAAGTCGAGCGCGTTCATCGCCGCGC
Organism: Deltaproteobacteria bacterium; assembly: GCA_005879805.1. Classification (GTDB taxonomy): domain Bacteria; phylum Myxococcota; class Myxococcia; order Myxococcales; family 40CM-4-68-19; genus VBKO01. The sequence goes on from VBKL01000147.1 coordinate 3,933, forward strand.
CCGCCTCGTCCTCGTGGTGATAGGGCACGACCTTGCCGTTGTAGAGATCCGGCGCGAGCGCGGTGAACCCATCCTGCGCGAGCCGATCGCACACCGCCTTGATCTGGCCCTGCAGCCCCCACCATTCCTGGATGACGACTACTCCAGGCCCCTTGGCATTCTTCGACTCTGCGAGATAGCCCTGTGCGTTGCCGCCGCCGGTGCGCGCGAACGAGATCATCTGGCCCATGGACGCTCCTATTTTTGCATGGGGCGGGGACGCTAGATCCCCCTCGAAGGTGCGTCAACGCGTCGGGAACTGGACGCAGCCGGATCGTTTCGCATTTCTCGAAGGCATGCGGCGTGGTTTCCCGACGCGATGACGACTCGCAACGTCGGTCAGCCTTTTGTCCGTCGCGACGGGCGCGCCAAGGTCACCGGGGAAGCGCGCTACTCGTACGAGGTCGCGGTGCCGGACGCGGTCTACGGCGTCCTCGTCACCAGCGGGATCGCCAAGGGCCGCATCGTGGAGATCGACACCAGCGCGGCGGAGCGCGAGGCAGGCGTCCTCGCGGTGATCTCGCACAAGAACGCGCTGCGACTGCCCGGCGAGCCGCATCTCGAGGGGCCCGACCGCGTGGTGCAGGCGCTGCAGGACGACCGGATCCGGTACAGCAACCAGCCGATCGCTGTCGCGGTCGCCGACACCTTCGAGCGCGCCGTCCATGCGGCGATGCTCGTGCGGGTGAATGCCGAAGTGGCGGCGCACACGGTCCGCGTGGAGGACGAGCTGCACAACGCCTTCCCCCACAAGATCATGGCAGGCGGGAAGCTGCAGGAGCCGGACGAATCGCACGGCGACGTCGCGGCGGGTCTCGTCGCGGGAGCCGCCCGCGTCGAGGAGGCGTACGAGACGCCGTTCGAGACCCACAACCCGCTCGAGCCGCACGCCACCGTCGCGTCGTGGTCCGGAGATCGCCTCACCGTCTACGACGCCTCGCAGTGGGTCTTCGCCGTGAAGAAGAAGCTGGCGAAGGGATTCGGCATCCCGCCCGAGAACGTGCGCGTGGTTACGAAGTTCGTCGGCGGCGCTTTCGGCTGCAAGGGATCGGCCTGGTCGCACGTGGTCATCGCCGCGCTCGCGGCCAAGCAGGTGGCCCGTCCGGTGAAGCTCGCGCTCTCGCGGCACCAGATGTTCGGGCCGGTCGGAGGGCGACCGCGGACCCGGCAGAAAGTCGCGGTCGCGGCACAGCGCGACGGCAAGCTCACGGCGATCCGGCACGAGACGGTTTCTCCCACCTCGCGCTTCGACGTCTTCGTCGAGGCCTCGGCGCTGCAAGCGCGGCACCTCTATGCCTCGCCGAACATCGAGAGCCGCCATCGCATCGTCCGGCTCGACATCGGCACGCCGACCTTCATGCGCGCGCCCGGGGAATCGAGCGGCAGCTTCGCGCTCGAGTCGGCCATGGACGAGCTGGCGCACAGGCTGGAAATGGATCCGCTGGCGCTGCGGCTCGCCAGTTACGCCGAGAAGGACCCCGCCGATGGGAAGCCCTTCTCGAGCAAGTCGCTGCGCGCCTGCTACCAGGAGGGCGCGCGCCGGTTCGGTTGGGAGAAGCGGCCGCGCACGCCGCGCTCGCAGACGCGCTCCGGCCAATTCGTGGGCATGGGGATGGCGACCGCGATGTACCCAGCGAACTTCGCTCCGGCTCAGGCGCTGGCGCGGATGCTGCCCGACGGCAGCGCGCAGGTGGAGAGCGGCACCATCGATCTCGGGACGGGTGCGTATACGGTCTTTGCACAGATTGCCGCCGACGAGCTCGGACTTCCCTTCGAGAAGGTCCGCTTCGATCTGGGCGACAGCGACATGCCGGAGGCGCCGATAGCGGCGGGCTCGATGACCGCGGCGAGCGTCGGGTCGGCGGTGCTGGTCGCAAGCCGGGCGCTTCGGGACCGGCTGATCCGCACGGCGATCGTCGATTCCGCTTCGCCACTCCACGGACTTGCGCCGATCGAGATCCGTGCGGAGGACGGCCGGCTCGTCGCCACCTCGGGGAAGTCCGACTCCTATGTCGAATTGATCCGGCGCGCGGGCGGAAAGCCGATCGAGGAGCGCGGCAAGACCGCGCCAGGCGATGAGCGCGAGAAGTTTTCCATGCACGGATTTGGTGCCCATTTCGCCGAAGTGCTGGTCGATCCGGACCTCGGAACCGTGCACGTCTCGCGGATGGTCGGCGTCTTCGCCACTGGCCGGATCCTGAATGCCCGCACCGCCCGCTCCCAGTTCCTGGGCGGCATGGTCTGGGGCATCGGCATGGCGCTCCACGAGCATTCCGTCTTCGATGAGAAGCTGGGCCGGATCATGACCCGCGACCTCTCCGACTACCATGTGGCGGTTAACGCCGACGTCGGTAGCATCGAGCCGCTGTTCCTCGAGGAAGAAGATGCCCACGTCGATCCGGCGGGGGTGAAGGGCGCCGGGGAGCTCGGCCTCTGCGGAGCCGCGGCAGCGATCGCAAATGCGGTGTTCAACGCGACGGGGAAGAGGATCCGGGAACTGCCGATCACCCCTGACAAACTGCTCTGAGTAGTAGCGGCGGGCGGGCGCCCATCACGCCTTCTTCGCCTTCCACGCCGCCAGTACCTCTTTCTCGCGGTCGGGAGACAACCCCGCCCGTACCTTCGCCCGCCGCTCCTCCGGGAGCGTCTTCCACCACGCGAGCGTATCCCGCGCCGTCTCGTCCGCCGACCGGAACTTCAGCCCTTTCCCGATCGCCTTCTTGCAGTCGATCTGCGAGAAGCCCGCCTCCTTTCCCGTCCACACCGGCATGTCCTCCCACGCGCTGACCTTGTGCTCCTCGAGGAACGGCTCCGGCACCCAGGTCAGCGTCGCGGGACTTGCGGACGCCTTGCGCGACGACTCCAGCATCGTCTTCATCGGAAGCTGCTTCTCCGGACCGGTGGCGTTGTAGACACCCATGGTCCCGTTCTCGATGACGTTCACTACGAAGGCGGCGAGATCGCGCGCGTCGACGTACTGCACCGGATCGTCGCCGGTTCCCGGGGCGAGCGCTTCGCCGCCGCGATCGATGCGGACCGGCCAGTAGGTGTAGCGGTCGGTGGGATCGCCGGGACCGACGATGAGCCCGGGCCGGATGGTGGTGGCGCGGCCGGGCATCGACTGCTCGACCGTCTTCTCGCAGAGCGCCTTCAGCGCGCCGTAGTGCTTGCGCACCTCCTCGCTACCCGGCTCCTTCAATTCCTGCACCGGGGTCTCTTCGTTCGCTCCCGGCTTGACGTCGTCGGGATAGACCGAGATGGAGGAGATGAAGACGTACTGCTTCACCTCGGGCGCGAGGAGGTCGGCCGACATCTTCACGATGCGCGGAACGTAGCCGCTGGTGTCGACCACCGCATCCCATTTCCGCCCTTTCAAGGCGTCGAGCTTGCCGTCGCGGTCGCCGCGAAGCTTCTCGAGGTCGGGGAACAGCTCCGGATGGGTCTTGCCGCGGTTGAAGAGCGTCACCGCGTGACCCCGCGCGATGGAGTGCGCGACGATGTGCGGACCGATGAACCCGGTGCCGCCGAGCAGCAGGACCTTGAGCGGCTTCTTCGCCTTGGAAACGTTCGGCACCTTCGCCGCCCGCGCCGAGGCGAGATCGTCGTCCGCCCCCTTCTCTTGCTTCTTCTCCTGGGCGAGGAGCGTGCGGCCAAAGGTCATGCCGCCGGCGAGCGTCAACAGGAAACGGCGCCTCGTGGTCATCGATTGCCTCCGGTCAGCTCGGCGACGATGCGCCGGCGGAAGGATTGGTCGGGAAGCCGTCCGAATCCCGCGCGGACGTCGTCGGCCATGTGCTCGGGATTGGAAGTGGCGGGGATGGGACAGGTGATGGCGGGATGGGAGAGGATGAACTTGAGGAGGATCTGCGCCCAGCTCGTGCAGTCGATCTCCTTCGCCCACGACGGGAGCGGCCGCTTGGCGACGTCGCGAAAGAGCGATCCCGCCTCGAAGGGACGCTCGACGATCACGCCCACCTTGGCGTCCGCGCACGCGGGCAAGAGGCGCTCCTCGGCGTCGCGGACTCCGACCGAATAGGGGATCTGCACGAAGTCGGGCTTCTCCGTTTTCACGATCCGCTCCATCTCGTCGAAGGCGGACGTCGTGTAATGGGTGATGCCCCAGTAGCGGATCGTTCCCGCCTCTTTCCATTGCTTCAAAGTCGCCGCGTGCGTGCGCCAGTCGACGAGGTTGTGGATCTGCATCAAGTCGAACGGACGCCCTTGCGCGCCCATCAGCTTCATGGAGCGCTGCATCTGCGCGATGCCTTCCTCGCGGCCGCTGGTCCACACCTTGGTGGCGAGAAACGCCTTCGGCGACGCTGGCACCACGTGCCCGACCACCTCCTCGGCGCGCCCGTACATCGGCGAAGAATCGATGACCCGCCCGCCCGCCTCGAAGAGACGCCGGACGACTTCGCGCAACTCGCCGAGCTTCGACGAATCGTCGGGCGAGACGTCGAAGGTCCGCCACGTCCCCATCCCGATGACCGGTAGCTCCTCGCCAGTCGAAGGAATCGGCCTCGTCCGCATCTTCTCCATTGGATGCTCCGGCCTTCGGCCTCCGCCCGTCGCCGGCAAAGCCGGCTCCTCCGTCACGGCTCCCGCGCTTCGCGCGGCCAGCGCGGCGAAGGCCGCCGTACGCAGCACCTCCCGTCGCGACCACGTCATGTCACCTCCATCGCCTCGTCCTTCCGCGCGATGGTGAGGCTGTTCCAGAGCCACAGCACGGAAAGCACGATTGCGGACACGGAAAGGGTGATGACGCCGAGCCCGAGACCCTGCAGTGCGGCCGCGAGCCACGCCGTCGCCATGTCTCCGCCGCGGTACACGACCGTGTCGATGAAGCTCTTCGACTTGTATCGCTCCTCCCGATTCACGTCGGTGAAGAGGATCTCCCGCGCCGGTCTCTCGATTCCGTAATGCGCGGCCCGGCGGACGCCCTGAACGGCCATGAGGACGAACAACGTCGGCGCGAGCCCGAGGGCGACGAACCCCGCGATGGTGAGAACGGGCAACAGGCCGATGCCGAAACGGATCCCCGCGGCCCGGACCAGCCTTCCGGTCACGAACGCCTGCACGAGGATGGTGAGGACGTTCACCACCAGGTCGATGCGGGCAAAGAGCGCGGTGCGGACGCGTGGATCCCCGCTGGCGTGCGAGACGATGTTCGCCTGCTCCATGTAGAGGAGCGTCGCGGTCGCGGTGAGCAGCGTGACGTAGAGGCAGATCCCGAGCAGGAACCTGGATCGGAAAACCAGCTTGATCCCGCTCAGGAAGTCGCCGCCCAGGGGCTGCTGCTCGGCGCCGCGGTTCCTCGGACGCAAGGTCTGCGATACGGCGGCCCACCTATGGAGCGCTCGCACGCATTGCACGGCCAATTCGAGGAGCACGGCGGAGATGAGGAGGAGATTGCGCGGGCCGAGCGGCTTCACCAGCCAGGTGGTGAGGAGAGGCCCCGCGAGAGCGCCGGCGCTGCCCCCCGCGGCGATGAACCCGAACAGCCGCGCTCCTTGCTCGTGGCGGAAGACGTCCGCCATGAAGCCCCAGAACACCGAGACGACGAAGAGGTTGTAGACGCTGGCCCAGATGAAGAACGCGTATCCACCCCATCCCCGAGCCGACGAGGTACCGAACAGCACCCAGAACGCCACCAGGTTCGCGGCGAAGAAGCGATAGGCGATGGGAATGAAACGGTGCCTCGGAGTGCGAGCCGCGATGGCCGAGAAGGCTGGCACCGCCACGAGCATCCCGAGGAACGTGCCGGTGAAGAGGAGCGGAAGCTTCTCGACGCCGCCGGAGATCCCCGTCTGGTCCCGTACGGGACGCAGGATGTAGTAGCTCGAGAGCAGGAAGAAGAAGTACGCGAAGGCGAGCAGGACCGCCTTCACCTCGCCCGGCTCCGCATGGATCGCCCGGCCGAACCGCGCCGTCCACGACGGGGGCGCCTCGACATCCGCAACCGCAGTCGTATCGCCCTCGAGCACGCGCGAAATTTCTCCCGGATGAGGTGCTGCGCGACGCATCACGCACGGCGAGGGGCCGTCTTTCAACCCCGAAATGCGGCGACGATTCCCGTCACCGCAGGGCGGCGGTCAAGACTCCCGCAACCGCCAGGGCCGCGTCACGTTCCCGTCCCAAGACCGCACACGACCAGCGCCATAGTGATGTGAGCGTAAGGCGTGTCGTCCCCGACCCGGGACAGCAGGAACAGTCCGCAAGCGAGCACTGCCATCCCCGCCATGGATGGGATCCGCACCCCGATGCGGTCGGAGAGCGTCCCGGAAATGGGAGCCGAGATCATCATCGCGAGCGGCTGCGCGGTGAGGAGCAGGCCGGCCTGGCCCGTCTTCAGGCCCCGCCCCTGGATCAGATAGAAGGGCACGAGGAAGACGATCCCGTAGACGCAGACGTAGTTGAGGATCGCGCTGAGCGTCGCGCTGGAAAAGGCCCGCCGCGAGAAGAGGCGCAAGTCCAGCATGGGATGCGGGATCCGCTTCTCCCGCCGGACGAAGGCGACGAGCAGCGCCGCGGAGCAGAGGGCGAGGGCGATGACCTGGGGCGAGGTCCAACCCCAGGAATGGCCCCGGTTCAGCGCGACGAGGAGCGCGAGGAGACCGAGAAAGAAGAGGGCGGCCCCGGCGCTGTCGAAGGGCGGCCGGTTGGTCTGCGGCTCGTCGCGCGCGATGAACCGGGCGCTGAGGAACAGGGCGACCGCCCCGACCGGAACGTTGATGTAGAAGACGGAACGCCAACCGACGTGCTGCGCCAGCAGGCCTCCGAGGGAAGGTCCCGTGGTGAGGCCGAGATAGGTCATCACGGCTTGCAGTCCGAGAGCCTGCCCGCGCTGCTTGCCCGGAAACGTGCTGGTGAGGATCGCGGGGGAATTGGCGAAGAGCATCGCCGCGGAGATCGCTTGCACGGCGCGCGCCCCGATGAGCCATGCCACCGAGGGCGAGAGCCCACACAGCGCCGAGCTCGAGACGAACCCGACGAGGCCCGTCATGTACACGCCCTTGTGGCCGCGCAGGTCGCCGAGCCGCCCGAATCCGAGCAGCAACCCGCTCACGACGAGCAGGTAGATCGTCACCACCCATTCGATGGTGGCGACGTCCGTCGCGAGCGCGGTGCGAAGGAAGGGGAGGATGGAGTTCACCACGCTGCCGTCGAGGGCGGACATGAAAGTGCCCGTGCCGACGGCGGCGAGGACCCACCACTTGCGATCGATTTCGCTCACCGTCTGCGATGCGGCGCCACCCTCGCGGGCGCGGCCGGTCGAGCTCGCCCCACCACCCCGCGCGGAGGCCCATAGAAATTCCCGCGCACCGGCGCCCGTCCGATGGACGGCGCCGGCCTCGCCACCCGCACGATGGGCCCCGCGCTCGACCACGGCACCACGTGGCGCCGCAGCGGCCGCAAGAACGCGCGAGAGGGCACCACCACCCATCCCGGCCACGCTCGCGGATACGCGTATCGAGCCGGACCGTACGGCGACCAGCAGACATAGCCGCGGTAGTAGCGCCAGGACACCCAGGCGGGCGCCCAGACGAATCCCGGGACCCAGAACCATCCGAAGCCAGGCGTGAACCCCCAGCGGCCGTAGTGGAACACCGCCCAGCCCCAGGGAACGCCGGAAACGAACGACCAGCCCCAGGCCGTCTCCACCCAGCGGCCGTCGCTGTAGGGGCGCCAGTCGGGATCGACATTGGCCGGAACCCAGACCCGGCCGTACTCAGGCGTGTCCACCCAGCGGCCGTAGGGCGCGAGGTCGCGCTCGAACACCCGGATCGAAGGCGCGCGCTCCGGCGGCCCGATGTCGGGACCGGGAGCCGCCTCTTCCGCCGCCTGGGGCCCCCCGGGCTCGCCTTCGTCCTCCTCGTCCGGCGGTGGCGGAGGAGGGGCGAGATCTCCGCCCGGCTGCTGCGCCTTCGCCGGGAAGGAGAACGCGATCGAGCATCCGAATGCCGCGAGCGCAATCCAGGTCCCACGCAGTCGCAGGGTCATCTGCTCCTCCGAGCAGTAGAGGATCCTCCTCGTGTAACGCGGCGTAAAGGGCCCCGCACTTCACCGATTGCGCGGCGGCGACCAGGCGACCGTGGAGGGCGACCTTCCCGTGGGGCCTGGGCCCGGATAGTCTGCCGCGAAATCACGGGCTCCCGGACTCTTCCGCGGGGGCCTCACCGAGAGGGAGAAACGATGCATCGACACGTTGTTCTCGCGCTGTCGTTCGCAGTTGTGGCGTGCGCGGGGATGAGCAAGTCCTCGGACAGTTCGGCATCCGGAAGCTCCACCTCCAGTACCTCGGCATCCGGCACTTCCGCGTCCACCGGTTCGATGTCGGGCATGAGTGGCCAGGCCATCGAGGTGAAGCTCGATTCGACCCACGAGGTCCCCCAACCGAACGTCGGATCCTCGTCGCCCACGGGCACCGCTTCCTTCACGCCGAGCGGCACGTCGATTTCCTACAAGCTCACGGCGTCCGGGCTCTCGAGCCCGGTCACCGTGGCGCACATCCACTCGGGCCCCCCGGGCAAGGCCGGCCCCGTGATCGTGCCGCTCACCATCTCCGCCGGGTCGGATCCGAGCACCGCGAGCGGCGAAGGGTCGTTCGACGCTTCCGCGATCAAGGCGACGCCGGACGGCAACAAGATGTCCTGGAGCGACGTGATCGCCGGACTGCAGAGCGGCAGCCTCTACGTCAACATCCACACGCAGAACAACAAGCCGGGCGAGATTCGCGGCCAGGTCGGCATGCAGTAGGCGACTTCCTGAGGGCGGGCCCTGTGCGTCGGCCCGCCCTCAGCGCGCCGTCTTACGGTCACTGGCGACGGGGCGCCAGACCCATTCCTTGGACGCAAGCTTGCCCGCACGGGTCCCTTCGATTCGCGCGTGGAGCGTCTCACCTTCGCGCCAGTAGAGGACGCGCCTGGGAAACTCGAGCCCCGACTCGAAGACGGCGCGTCCGGGTCCCGCCTCGACCAGCTTGAAATCGGTTCCCGCGTGGCCCCCGGGAAGCGGGCGATAGACGAGCCCCGCGGGCGTCTCCTCGATGCGCAGGAACTCGAAACCGACGGCACGTCCTTGCCGCGTGTCGCGGTGATACGCGAGCATCAGTCCGCCGCGCGGCGCCGCCCATACCTCCTCGTTCCAGGTGCCGCCGTCGTCTCCTTCCCAGGCGCCGGCCAGCCATTGCAGCTGGCTCACCTTGTCGGGGAGCGGAGCCGCAGGCGCGGCCAGGATGAGGACCAACAATCCAGCAAGCTGCATGAAAGCCTCCAGGCCACGCACCCTACCCGGCCCGCCTCGAACGGGGCTTGGACGATTCGGACACGGAGCCTAGAGGGCGGGATCGAAATCCGCGGCGACTCCGAACGCGGCGGCGAGGGGTCCTCGCTCCTCGAAAGCGGAAGGGGGCGCGCCGAGGACCGCGCGGGCCTCGCGGGCGAGATGCGCCTGGTCGCAGAAACCGGCCCCGAGCGCCGCCTCCGTCCAGCCGGCTCCGGCCTGGTGTGCCGCGAAGGCGCTCCGCAGCCGCACGATCCGGCAGAGCGCCTTGGGCCCGATCCCGACGGCGTCGCGGAAGAGACGTCGCAGTTGCCGGTCGCACAGGCCGAGGCCGCGAAGCTCGCCGGCCCGTAGCGCTCCCCGGCGGCGGAAGATGGCATCGAGTGCGGCCTGAAGCGCCCGCGGGACGGAGACGGCCCGATTGCGACGGAGCTCGCCCTCGACCGCCGCAACGCGCTCCTCGTCCGAATCGGCGGATTTCACCCGCCGTGCGAGAGCCGTGCCGTCTCTTCCGAGCAGACCGTCGAGCGACTCTTCGCGGTCGGTCAGGAGGTGCAGCGGCATCGGGAGGAGCGCGCGGGCCCCGCCCGGGCGGAAGCGCACTCCGAAGGTGTGGACCCGATCGATCGCCGAGAGATGGAAGGGCCGCGTGAGCTGGCCGACGACCAGCGCCTCGGGCTGCGGGCGGCGCGGGTCGAGGCTGCTCGAGAACCGTCCTTCGAGATGGAAGACCATCTCGATGCATCCGTCAGGCACCACCGGCTCCGCCGCCGCGAGCGGTCCCGCTTCCTCCTCGAGCATCCAGTAGCATTCGACGGCGCTGGAAAGGTCCGGCGCGGGACGCAACTCGCGATAACGCACGCTCACTCCTCTACCAGCTTCCTGGATGCCTCCGCGCGAACAGGTACGTTCTGCGGCTCGGATGCTCGTGCCCTTGGTAGGGGGCGCGGTCGAGCTTCGCTTCGATGACGAATCCCGCCTCGAGAAGCTCGCGCTCGACGGACGCGGTTTCCCAGAAGACGAAATCGAGATCGACGGCGACACCGAGCAACTCGTCGCGATGGATGCGCTCCACACCTTCGTGGAAGGCGAGAAGCAAGAGTCCGGCAGGGCGGAGAACGCGAGCGAGCTCTCGCATCGCCTGCCGCAACTCTGCCGTATCGAAATGGACGATGGCGTAGAAGGCAACGCACCCGGCCCAGGCTCCGTCCGGGTCGGGGAGCGCGAGGATCGACCCTTCGCGGAACGAGACCTCGGGCGTTAGCCGCGCCGCGAGAGCAACCATCCCCGGCGACAGATCGAGGCCCGAGACGGAGACGCCTCGCTCGTGCAGGTAACGCGCAACCTGGCCGGGCCCACATCCCACGTCTACGACGGGACCCTGCCCGCGCATCTCCTCCGCGAAGGCGTCGAGCAGCGCGCGATCGAGCGGCTTGTGCGATAGCTCGTCGAAGAGGTTGTCCGCATACGGCCGGGCGAGGCGATCGTAGCTGTCGCGCAGGCGGCCGGTCTTCGGATCGTTGGTCGGCGCCACCCGGACGAGTATGCTGCGTTCGAAGCGGAGAATGCCATGCACGCGAAACCGGCTCTTTTCGGGCGCAGGCAGCTTGGAAGTCTCGTGCTCGGCGCCGCCTCCTTCGCGACGCTCCCCCCTCGTGCAGCGGCGGAGGAGGACTCCCTCGACGAGGCCCTCGCGCTCGTCTCGCGACGCGGTCCGGAATTCGGCGGCGGCCTGAGCAATCACGGCCCGATGGCCTGCGAGGCGCTCATCGCACTCGGGCGGCCCGAGAGCGCGTTACCCTTCGCGGCGAAGTACGCGCGGCGGCTCGATGCGCATCCCTCCGAACGGCAGCGGCTCTCCGAGGCAGACCTGCGGAGCGCGTTCGGCGACCCGGGCCGCGTCGGCGATCTGACCGCGTTCTTCGCTCGCAGAATCGACGAGGAAGGCGCGAAGGAGACGATCCGTCACTTCGTGCCGCGGCTCTTGCCGGGTCTTTGCGCAGCCGGATTCCACGGGCTAATCCGTACGGCGCACGCCGCGCGGAGCCTCGCGCGTTCGGAGACGGCGATCCGCCGCTCGGAGCTCGCAGAAGGTCTCGGGTACTGGGCGGCGCGCTACCGCGAGTTGCCGGCGCCAGCAGCCGCTTCGGGGAACCGCTTCCCGGCCGCCGGGGCTCTGTTGCGGGTACGGCCCATTCCGCCCGAGCGGCGCCCTCGAGGGTCGATCGCGGCCGCCTTCGCCGCCCTCGATGCTGACCCGTCGTTCGCGCCCATCCTGTTCCTTCTCGACGTCCGCGACCCGGGGCGCGCTCTCTCGGAAGTGACCTCGCTCTTCGCACGGGTCTTCCTCGCTTCCGCGGGCCGCGGCAACGTCATCGCTTTCATCCACACCGTCACCGGTCCCGCAGCGGTGCGCCTGCTCTTGCCGCACCTCCCCGCAAGCGAGGCGCCGGGGGCTGTCCGATACGCCTGGCAAGCCGCAGCCGGGATCTTCGCGGCCTTCGCCGGATCCTTGCCCTCCGCCGCCACTGCTCCTGCAAGCGAGACGCCCGACCGGCTCACGGACCGTGCGATCGCCACCGGTGACGAGCACGCCATCAAGCTGACCGAGGCGTGTCTGCGCGAGCATGCCATCTGGCCCGATCCGGCCTATCTTCTCGCTGCCCGCGACGCCTCCGAACGGCTCGCCTGAGGACCCATGAACAAGCTCGCCGGGGAGTTCAAGGAATTCCTGCTCAAGCAGAACGCGCTCGCCCTGGCGATCGGCGTGATCATCGGCGCCGCCCTGGGGCGCGTCGTGTCCGGGGTCGTCGAGGACCTCATCATGCCCATCGTCGGCCTCGTGCTGCCGGGGGGCGACTGGCGCAACGCCCAGGTGCCGCTGAGCGGGAACAACGCCATCAAGTACGGCGACCTGGTGGGACGGTTCATCGACTTCTTCATCGTCGCGCTGGTGGTCTTCTTCATCGTCAAGATGCTCCTGGAGAAGCCGCCGCCCCCCGAGTCGACCAAGTCGTGTCCGCAGTGCCTGGAGACGATCCCGCTCCTCGCCAAGCGGTGCCGCGCCTGCACCTCCCCCGTTGCCTGACCGGGCCGCGCACGCTCGCGAGGCGCGCGCCGGCTTTCCTGCGCGCGGCGGCGGAGCGCGCTCGATCCGGGCACGCGCCGCGCTGGCGAGGCTGCTCTGGGACGCTTCCGGCCGCCGCCGGGTTCCACCGGCCGCCGCCCTCGACCGGGCGCTCTCGGCTCTGCCTCGCGGCGAGCTTTTCTGGATGTGCGAATTCACGCCGCTCGGGCCGCTCTACCTCCTCCCGACGAAGCCGTTCCTGCGCGCGCTCGCGCGGACCATCCGCGCCCGGGGAGCGCGCCGGGTGCTGGAGGTCGCGGCAGGAGATGGTCACCTGGGTGCGGCCCTCGCCGACATCGCTCCGGATCTGGAAGTCCAGCGGACCGACTCGGGCGCCTGGGAAGAACCTTCCGCGCGCATGAGCGCGAAGGAGCGGCGCGCTCTGCGACGGGTACCGATCGCGGGCCTTCCGCCTGGTCCCGGGGTCGAGCGGCTCGAGGCACGGGAGGCGATCGTCAAGCACCGGCCCGATCTCGTGCTCGCCTCCTGGCTACCGCCCGGCCCGCTTCTCGCCGATCTGGTCCGCGCTTCCGTGCGGCACGTTCTCGAGATCGGCGCAGGGTCCGGGATCACTGGAGACATCGGGTGCTGGCGCTTCCCGCACGAGTTCTGCGAGGGTCCAATCGAGGATCTCGCCCGCTGCCGCCTCGACGACCGTCCCGCGAAGGCGACGCACACGCGAGTGACGCTCTATCTGGGCGCTCTGCACGAGCAGTTCGCCGAGGAACGAGGGTATCGTGGCGCATGGCCTTCGGAGCACGCGGCGCTGGCGGCGAAGACCTCCCGGCGCTCCTCGAGATGATGGAGGACTTCAACGCCGGAGAAAGCATCGCCTTCGACCGCGCCCTCTTCCGGCCTCGGCTCGAGCGCCTCCTCGCGGATCCGGGACTCGGACGCGTGCTCGTCTTCGAAGTCGACGGCGATCCTTCGGGGTACGCCATCGTCACCTGGGGATACGACCTGGAGTACGGCGGGCGCGACGCGTTCCTCACCGAGTTTTACGTGCGCCCGGATCATCGCAGGCGCGGAATCGGCCGGCAGGCACTCGCGGCCGCCGAGGAGGCCGCCCGATCCGGCGGCGCCCACGCCCTGCACCTTCTCGTGCGGCACGAGAACGCGGAAGCGCAGCGGCTCTATGGTCTCGCGGGCTATCGGACCGAACCGCGCGCGGTGATGACGAAGGACTTCTAGGTCCCGCTCAATGGCGTCCGGTGCGAACCGGCTTCGCTTTGCCCCGCTTCGGCTGCATCACCACCTGCGGAGGGGCGTGCTCCTCGCGCGCGAGGATGATGCCCATCGCGGCCGAGAGCTCCTGCCGGAGGAGCTGACCTGGTATGCGCCGAACCGCCGAACCTAAGGGAGTGCCGGCTTGCCGAGCGCGGAGGCGAGCGCCGCCAGGAGCTGATCGAGGTCGAACGGCTTGGGCAGCTTGGCGACGGCGCCGAGCTCCTTTGCCGAGACGTCGTCGTTGTTCGAGGCGATGACGACAGGGACCTGGATGCCGTTCTTCTTCAGCCAGCGGAGGACGTCGAAGCCGTCCATCTTCGGCATCTCCATGTCGAGCAGCATGACGTCCGGCGAGAACGACGCGAGCTGGCGGATGGCCACTTCGCCGTTCTGCGCCGTCTTGGTCTCGTACCCCTCGGCGGCGAGCACGTCGGACATCGCCATGACGAGCCGTGGATCGTCGTCCACGACCAGCACCCGGATGGGGTGCGCGGAGTCCTCGGGCCGCATGGGCGGCGATCCATGCCACGGTGCCGCCGGGGCGTCGAGCAGAGAATTCGACCGTTTTCCGGGCCCGGGCAGACGCTCATTTCCCCCGCTTGCTCGTCCCACGCGAAAAGGGCTACTTCCGCTGCATGAACCGCGTCTTCCCCCTCGTCCTGCTCCTCTGCGCGGCTGCCTGTGCCTCCTCCCGGAATACCAACACCTTTGACGTGCGCGCCTCGAGCAGCGGGAGGGGCCGCGCCTTCGAGTTCGACCGGAAGCAGGGGGAGCTCATCGCCTGGAGCGCCAACGGGAAGTTGCTCCAGCTCTGGGTGCATCCCGGCGAGCTGGACGTCGGGACGAGCTCCCGGCGCACGGTGGAAGAGGGTTGTCGCGGCGGTTTCCTCACGCGCTCGGATCCGGAGGGATCCGTCGTCGTGGAGATCCACCTCTGTCCGCTGGCCGTGACGAGGGCCCAGGGCTGGAAGACCTGGCACGCCGACTACGAGCTGCACACCGAGCGGGAGATGCCGGGCACGCTGCCACCGAAATCCGAGTTCTCCATCTCATGGGACGACCAGTTGCGCGACCTGCGCATCGCCTCTCCATCGATGCGGGCCTCGATGTCCGTCCCGGACGCCGATTGGGCAGCGCCGATCCGTTCCTACCCGGAGATGCTGGCCCTTGCGGTCCTGCTCGGCGTCGTCCCTTTCGCTCCCGACGGAAAATACGAGGTCCGCTGATCCTCGGAAACGAGCTTTTCCGCGAAGCCTGACAGCGCTAGAAGAGTGCTGCCCACACTGACCCGGGCTCGAGAGGAGCAACCCGATGGCCGTCAAGCCCATCCCCGAGGGATATCGGACGTTCACGCCCTACTACGTGGTCGATGGAGCCTCGGACTTCATCGACTTCCTGAAGAAGGCCTTCGGAGCGGAGGAGGTGCTTCGCATGCCCGGGCCCGGCAACCGCCTCGGTCACGCCGAGGTCCGCATCGGCGACTCGATGGTGATGCTCGCCGACGAGAACCCCGAGCATGGCAAGAGGCAGATGAACGGCGTTCTCTACGTCAGCGACGTCGATGCGGTCTTCAAGAAGGCGGTAGCGGCGGGCGCGAAAGGCAGCCGCCAGCCGGAGAACATGTTCTACGGCGATCGGATCGGCAGCGTGACCGATCGCTGGGGGAACACCTGGTCGATCGCGACGCATATCGAAGACGTCGCGCCCGAAGAGATGAAGCGGAGAATGGCGAACATGAAGCACGGCTGAACGATGCCATCCGCTTACAAGTAGAGCTTCAGCGCCGGCCACAGCTCGGCAAGTGGCCGGCGGATGCGGCGGCAGAGCATGATGGGAAGCTGGTCTTCGTAAGGCATGGCGAGTGGCGAGGAGAACACCGCCGCCCGCTCGACATGCTCGAACAGGTTCGCGCCCGCTCCGCAGTCGCCGCCGACGTCGATGATGTTCTGCACGTCTCCGCCGCGGGGGCCCCAGAGGAAGTACTGGTTGTGGCCGCTCAGCGCGGGCGGCAGGCCATGGCTCCGTCCGAAGAAATCGATGGCCGCCGCCTCTCCATAGTTCCCGGCGACGATCGCGGTGTGCGCCCGGTCCTCGGGCGCAAGCGAGGCGAACACCTTCGCCACCGCGGCCGCCATCTCGGGCCAGCCTTGCATGTCGGCCCAGTCCTGGGGAAGGACGCTCGGGCGATGCCTCTCCGTCTCCGCGGTCTGGAGATGGAGGCGCGGGGCCAGCACGCGGTGGTAGGCGAGGAAGGCCGGCAGCGGAAGAATCGGTACCACGTACGGGAGCGCGATCGCGCCTGCGATCGCCGAGAGGCCGAGCGCAGCGGGACGGAGTGCGCGAAAGCGTGCCGTGAGACGCTCGATCAGGACGCCGCCCGCGGCGAAGAGAACGGGGTAGATGTCCGCCGGGTAGTAGTGCTTGGCATGCGACGCGATCATCGCCGCGAGGAGGATCAAGAAGGAGAGGCCGAGGGGACGCGCCTGTTCGTCCGCGAGCAGCTGAAAAAGCCCGGCGATCCAGATCAGCGCCAGGATCGGGTTGGTGACGAGCACCTCGGCGAAGAGATACTCGCCGGGCGAGAGCACGACGTTCTTGCCGTGCTGTCCGTTGCGGAGGATCTCGAGCATGGGGAAGCCGTGCGACGCTTGCCAGAGGAGGGCGGGTAGCGCGAGCGCGGCGGCGAGCAGCGCGCCGAGGACGAACCAGCGCGAAAGGAGGATCCTGCGCTTTGGCGTGCAGAGGAGGCCGAGGAAGAGCGCGGCCGCGAAGTACGCCACGCTGAACTTCGCCTGCGCGGAAAGGCCGAGCGCGGCGCCCAGGCCGAGCCAGTTGCGGGCATCTCCGCCGCGGAGCAGGCGCAGGAGGTAGAGCGCCGCGAGCGGCCACAGCCAGAGACCTGGGGTATCGGTGCTGAGCTTCATCCCGAACGCGCACAGCACGGGACACAGGGCGCTCGAGACCGCGGCGAGCGCCTGCGCGAATCGTCCGCCGCCCAGCTCGCGCGCGAGGAGACAGGTGACGTACACGGAGGCCGCCGCGACGAGGGCGGCGGGCGCGCGGAGGAGCACCAACGACTCGCCCGCGAGCTGCGTCAGGGCGGCGAGGAGCGGAACGAGCGGCGGCTGATCGACGTAACCGAGCGCCGGGTGTCGCCCGCAGACGATGAAGTAGAGCTCGTCGCGGAAGAACCCGTAATGGGGATTGGCCGCGAGATGGATGGCGAACGTCGCCGCCGCGGCGACGAGAGGAATCCGCGAAGGCCGATCGTTCGACTGCATAGGGAAGACCCTACCGGTTTCCACGGGAACCGCCGGCCGGCGACGATCATGCGCGCATGAGCGGGACCGCTCTCCTCCTCCGGGAGGGAACGGCAGGACGAGGAGCGCCCGGGCCGGGGCTTGCGGGGAAAAAGCTGAATATCCCGCAAGGCCCCTGGGTTACCCCCCGGCAAGCGTCAAGAACCTTCTCCTTCGGAGCCCTCTTGCTCAAGAGCCCCCCAAGCCGTGCCTCGGTGTTGAGAATGCTCGCCGCGTTCGGACTCGCTGCCGCTCTCTCGTGCGGCGGCAGCGGTGGGACTTCCGCCGACGTACGCTCCGGAGGTACGAGCCCGACCGGCACGCCGGCACCTGCTCCCACCTCCAGCGCTCCGAAGCTCGACGGCCTGAGCGCCGGCTCCACGGTGGCCGGGCAGGTCTCCCTCTCGGCTTCGGTGCCCGCGGGCACTGCCAAGGTCGACTTCCAGGTCGACGGCGCCACGGTCGCCACGGTTCCGGCGGCGCCTTTCGCCACCACCTGGGACAGCTTCTCCGTTGCGAACGGCTCTCACACGATCGCGGTCCGCGCCACGGACTCCGCGGGCACGGCGAAGGCCGGCGATGCCGTCCCGGTCTCCGTCGACAACCGCATCGGCCACGTCTTCGTCATCCTGCTCGAGAACCACGACTGGTCGCAGATCAAGGGCAACGCTTCCGCGCCGTACATCAACGGAACGCTCCTTGCGCAGGGAGCCCACGCCGAGAACTACCAGAACGTGCCCAATCTCCACCCGAGCTTGCCCAACTACATCTGGCTCGAGGCTGGCTCGAACCTCGGAGTGACGGACGACGCGACGCCGTCGGTCCACCGCCTCTCGACCTCGCAGCACCTCACCGGCCTGCTCAACGACGCGGGCGTGAGCTGGAAATCGTACCAGGAGGACATCTCCGGCAACGATTGCCCGCTCTCCTACGTGAACCTGTACGCGCCACGGCACAACCCGATGATCTACTTCAATGACATCAACGGGGGCCTCGACTCCGGCAATGCCGGGTGCATCTCCCACGTGCGCCCGTACGCGGAGCTGAGCCGCGACCTGGAGACGGACAACGTGCCGGCGTACAGCTTCATCACGCCGAACACCTGCGACGACATGCACGACTCGTCGGGCTGCGCGACCACGAACTCCGTCGCCAACGGCGACGCCTGGCTCTCGCGCGAAGTGCCGAAGATCCTGGCCTCGAGGGCCTACAAGAACGGTGGCGCGCTCTTCATCACCTGGGACGAGAGCGAGGGCGGCAACGTGCCGATCGGGTTCATCGCGCTCTCGCCGCTCGCCAAGGCGGGTTACTCGAATCAGATCGCCTACTCGCACAGCTCCACGCTGCGCAGCATCCAGACGATCCTCGGCGTGCAACCCTTCCTCGGCGATGCCGCCAACGCGACCGACCTACGCGACCTTTTCCGCACCTTTCCCTGATTCGCGCTCGTCGTTCGCGGCGAGGGCGAAGAGGTTCGCAAGCGTGTCCTGCTGCAGCCGGAGCCCGTCCTCCCACTGGGGCTGGGTCTGGATGCGCGCGAACTCGAAGTCGATCCAGTAGAGCTTGCCGGTCGTCGCGCCTCGGATGAAATTGCCGAGCTTGATGTCGAGGGGCGCCACGCCGCGGTCGTTCATCTGGCGGGTCATCTCGGCGATCTCCCGCCGGAAGTTCCCGCCCGCGCCCGCCCCGTCGAGCAGCGACACTTCGCGCCGCTCCAGCTCGCGGGCCGACAGATCGCCCAGGCTGGTCCCCGCCAGGTCGCGATCGTAGACCGCCGCGCCCGTGCGCGCCGCTCCCTGGCGCAGCGTCTCTCCCTGCACATAGTCCATGTAGATGGCGCAATCGACCAGATCGATGGCCCGCAGCTTCGGCACGAAGGGCAGGTCCGAGAGGCGCAAGAGGACCGCCGCTTCGCTGTAGAGGAAGAGCCCCAGGGAGTTCCACACACCGCGCTGCAACCGCGCGCGCAGCGGAATCGGCTTGCCCCACTGGAGCGCTCCACGACGGAAGTTGCGGTAGCGCTTGCGGATGCAGATCCGGCCCTCGAGCAGCACGATGTCGACGAGATTGAGGTTCCGCGGGTTCCGCTGACGGCGCTTCTCGAAGAAGGGCGCGTCCTGTGGGTCCACCGCGAAGCTGAAGCCCTCCTGATCGATCTCGGCGAGCACCCGGTCGTGCCGTTTGCCGGCCTTCACCGAAGGAATGCTCTCCGGACGTAGCGCGTCGGCGAGAGGCGCTGTCGACAGCACGCCGTCGCCGTTTACGGAAAGCGCGGACTCCACCTCGGCGCGCACGCGCAAGAGGTTGGCGAACCCGTTCCCAACCAGGCGCTCGAAGAAGTGCGAGCGCCGGGCGGTGAACCCCGAGGGAACGAAAGCGGTGGCCCCTTCCAGCGCGGACACCGCGGACAACGCATACGACGCGGACTTCCCCCCCATGGAACTGCCCCTCCCCCGACCCCAAAGCCCGTTGTCAACCCTAGACGGAGGTATGGATCCGATGGCAAGCAAGCAACTGTCGAAGCTCGACATCGGGATCGGCGATGAGCGACCTCGTAAAAACTGCAGCCCGTGGCCTGGTCAGGATCGCGCTGAAGGAAGCGCTCGGTCGCCTGCCCGCCCCGGATGGGAAGCGCTTCGCGAGCGTCCTCGATGAGGGCGGTGCTCTGGAGGTGGAGATCTATGCGCCCCGCGGCCTCGACCCGCAGAAGCCGCACCGGCGCGACGAGCTTTACGTGGTCGTGCGCGGTACCGGGTTCTTCCGGATGGAGGAGTCGCGCGAGCAGTTCGGACCCGGCGACCTGCTGCTGGCCCCGGCAGGCGCGGTCCATCGTTTCGAGGAGTTCAGCGACGATCTGGTGGTCTGGGTGATGTTCTACGGGCCGGAGAAATGAGACCCGGCGGCGGAACGGTCACCG
>VBKL01000148.1 GCA_005879805.1 Deltaproteobacteria bacterium
CGTTCAGCTGACCCGTTCCCGCGATCTGCCCCGCATCGTTGATGGAGCTCGCGAGAATGAAATGCCAGCCTTCTGCGCCTTGGACGAGATCGTCGAGCCGATGGAAGACCCCATCGCGATACAGGAAGGCCACCTCCGTCTTCTCCGCGGTGAGCGCCTGGCCGACGATGTCGCCGCGCGCGTTGATCGCGGTCGCCTCGCAGTGGATGGTCCCCGCCGGGCACCCGAGGGGATGCATCTCGCCGTCCCAGCGGAAGATGACGCTAACGCCCGAGAAGGGCGTGGTCCCGCCCCATCCGGTCACGACGCCCGAGTCATTGATTCCGGTGGCCATCGTGCTCGCTCCCGAGACCGTGCCCAGGTCGCGCAGGACGCCGTGGTCCCAGAGAAAGGCGTGCTGCTCGTTGCCCTGCTGGATCCAGCCGACCACCTGATCGCGAGAGTTGAGCGCCATTGCTGCGCCGCGGTTCTGTCCCGGCCCGAAGGCGATCCGGGTGACCTTGCCGTCGTAGAAATAGCCGCCGCTCGCGACGCTCGGCCCGTTGGCGTTCTCGAACAGGCGCCCGACCAGGTGGCCGGCGGAGCTCATCGCCGCGATGCGCGACTCGCGGCTGAGGTCCTTCGCATCGGTGGCGAGGATCGGCACGAGCTCCAGCGGCGGCCATCGATAGGGCAGCGGGTAGGTCGAGCGCATGGTCGCGGGGTAGTCGACGTTCAACGCGAGGCGGCCGGCCGCGTCGATCCCCATGACCTCCACATGGACCGCGCCCGGAGGAACCGGGACGGGAATCCATCCAGCAGGAGCCGTGTAGACGGCGCCGCTGCAACTCGAGTCGTCGCAGGTGAAGCCCGCGACGCGGCCCTGGGAATCGACGAAATTCGCCACCCCCTTCCCCAGGTCGGTCACCGACCAGACGGGAGGTTGTCCGGGCGTTCCCGCATCCGTTCCCGCGTCGGTCCCGATGACGATGCCGCCGTCGCTGTCCGTGCCCGCATCCGGGGCCGGCGCTGCTGGTGGGGCCGCTCCCGTGCCGGCCGCACCTTGGCCGCCGCCTCCGCCGCAACCGACCAGCATCGCAACGACCACCGCCACCAAGGCTACCGCTGCCCGAGCGCGCATGACGGCTCCCGCCCACGCAAGCTAGCGACGACGTCGCACGCGTGAGCGGAACGAAGACCCTCAGCCGAGATAAGCGGCCAGCATCCGCTCGTCCCGCCGCAGGTCCGCAGGCTTGCCTTCGATCGCGATGCGGCCGCGCTCCATGACGTAGGCGTAGTCGGCGACGCCCAGCGCCTGCTTCGCGAACTGCTCGACGAGCAGCATGGTCATTCCCTCCTGCTTGAGGCGGCGGATGGTGCGGAAGACCTCCTGCACGATCACGGGGGCGAGGCCCATCGAGGGCTCGTCGAGCAGCATCACCTTGGGCTGCGCCATGAGGGCACGGCCGATGGCGAGCATCTGCTGCTCGCCGCCCGAGAGAGTGCCCGCATCCTGCTTTTTTCGCTCGCGCAGCCGGGGGAACAGCTCGTAGACGCGATCGAGATCGCGCGCCGCCCGCGCGTGGAAGCCGAAGAAACGGGGGAGCCGCCGGAAGGCGCCGAGGAGCAGGTTGTCCTCGACGGAGAGCGGGCCGAACACCTTGCGGCCCTCCGGCGAATGGGCGAGGCCGAGCCGCGCGATGCGCGAGGCGGGAAGGCCCTGGACGGGCTTGCCGTCGAGCAGGACCTGGCCCTTCGTCGGCCGCAGCATGCCCGAGATCGCGCGCATGGTGGTCGTCTTTCCTGCTCCGTTCGCGCCGATGAGGGCCACGACGGTACCGGCCTTGACCTCCAGGGAGGTGCCGGCGAGCACCTCGCTCAATCCGTAGCCGGCATGGAGATCGGAAACGGTCAGCATGGCGATCCGCTCACGTGGCCGGCACCGGCGCCGGGGTCTCCGCCGCGGCTTCGCCCGCCTCGACTTCGCCGAGATAGGCCTCGATGACTTTCGGGTGTCGCTTCACCTCGCCGGGCGTGCCCTCCGCGATGACCTTTCCGCCGTCGAGGACGGTGACGACGTTGCAGAGCTCGCTCACCACGTCCATGTGATGCTCGATGAGCAGGATGGTCATCCCGCGCTCGTGGACGCGGCCGATGATCTCCATCTGCCGCCGCATGTCGGGATGGGAGAGCCCGGCCGCGGGCTCGTCGAGGATGAGCACCGCCGGCTTGCACGCCACCGCGCGGGCGATCTCGAGGAAGCGCTGCGCGCCGTAGGTGAGGTCCTTGGCCGGGGTCCGCCAGTCGGCGCCGAGGCCGACGAACTCGAGCAGCGCCAGCGCGTCGGCCTGGGCCTGTTTCTCCTCGGTGCGCCCGAGGCCGAGAAGGACCAGCGGCAGGTTCCGCGAGCGGCGGTAGTTGCCGCGCATCGCCACCATGATGTTCTCGAGCGCCGTCATCCCGGTGAAGAGCTGCAGGTTCTGGAAGGTGCGGGCGACGCCCGTGCGGGCCGTCTCGAACAGGCTACCGCGCGGAAGCGGCTGGCCGCGCAGCAGCACCTCGCCCGCGCTCGGCGTGTAGAGGCCGGAGACGACGTTGACGAGGGTGCTCTTGCCCGAGCCGTTGGGCCCGATGAGCCCGTGGATGTGGCCTTCACGCACCGTGGTCGAGAGCCCGTCGAGGGCGCGCACGCCACCGAAGTGCCGTTTCAAGTCGCGGATCTCCAGCAGCGGTCCTCCGGACATCGCGCGGCGCGGAGGGAGCACGCCGTCGAGCTGGGAGGGAGCGGGTGGCGGCGGGTCGGGAATGCGGAAGAGCCGCGAGAGGAACTTCGCGGCGAAGCCCATCAGGCCTTCCGGCAGCCCCACCACCACCGAGAAGAGCATCAAGGCGAAGATGGCCTTGCGCCAATCCTCGGTGTTGCTCACCAGGAGGCCGCCGACCACCAGAACGCCGGTGGCGACGACGGGGGCGATGGCCTGGAACGGCCGCATGGTCTTGCGCAAGAGACCGCGGATGGCGGCGAAGAGCGCGAAGAGGAACCCCGCTCCCGACATGAACTCGAACAGGGTCCGATTCGAGAGCAGGTTGGGGAGGAGCGCCACCAGCGTCGCGCCCACGAACGCGCCCCACAGGCTCTTGCGCCCTCCCAGCACCACGCCGAGGAGCAGGATTACGGTGAGCTCGTAGACGAAGGCCTGGGGCTGGAGGTACTGGAAGTTGAACGCGTAGAGCGCGCCGGCGAGGCCGCCGAGGGCCGACCCGAGCGCGAAGCCCGCAACTTTGTGGCGGTAGGTTCCTACTCCCATCGCGTCGGTGGCGATGGGGCTGTCGCGAAGCGCCTCGAAGGCGCGGCCCCATTGCGAGGCGAGCAGGTTGCGCATCGCCAGCCAGACGAGGGCGAACAACGCCATGCACAACCAGTAGAAGCCGCGGGCGCTGAGGCTCATCCCGAAAAGCGGCGGCCGCGAAAGGCTCAGACCCTGCGCGCCCCCGGTCAGCCACTCCATCTCGTTCAGCACGGTGACGTTGAGCGCGGTGAAGCTCAACGTCGCGAGCGCGAACTGCGGCCCTTCGAGACGCAACGCCGGCAGGGCGAGGAGCGCCCCGAGAGCGGTGGCGACGGCGGTCGCGGCGAGCGCCGAGACCAGGAAGCCCGCTCCGAGCTTGGTGACGAAAAGGCCCGCCGTGTAAGCGCCGATGCCGAGGAAGGCCGCCTGCGCCAGGTTGACCTGGCCCAGGTATCCGACGGTGACGTCGAGGCCGATGAGCAGGATGCCGTAGATGGAGAGCAGCGTGAGGAGCCCGAGCAGATAGTTGTTCTGCACCGCGAGCGGCAGCGCCAGGAGTACCGCGAACATGAGCAGCTCGGCGCCGCGGATGAGTAGCAGCCTCTTCCACATGGCCTTCGGGCTCCCTTCAGACCTTGCGGATGAGCGTCTTGCCGAAGACGCCGGTGGGGCGGATGGCGAGGGCGAGGATGAGGAGGACGAGCCCCGGGGCCTCGCGCCATCCGCTCCCGAGATAGAAGCTGGCGATGCTCTCCAACGCGCCGAGGAACATCCCCACCACCACCACGCCGAAACCCGACTCGAGGCCCGCGACCACCGCGACCGAGAAGGCCTTGAGGACCAGCGCCGAAGCCATGGTAGGGCCGACCGTGGTGATGGGCGAGACGAGGATGCCGGCGACCGCGGCCACGACGCCCGAGAGCGCGTAGGAAAGCTTCACCGTCTGCGTCGCGGAGATGCCCATCAATTCGCCCGCGTCGCGATCGGCGGAAACCGCGTCGAACGCCTTCCCGAGGAGCGTCTGCCGCTTGAAGATCTCGATCGCTCCCATGATGGCGAAGACGCCGACCGCGACGGAGAGCTCCACCGGGGTCACGTCGACGGCGAGGATGTGGATCGGCTGCTGCGAGATGGGCGTTGGAAACGGGCGGTCGTCGCGTCCCCACACGTTCTCGGCCACCGAGAAGAAGAGCAGCCCGAGGATGATGGTGAGCAGGATCCATCCTTCGCTCCTCTGCTCGAGGGCGAGACGGACGCCGGCGCGCTCCACGAAGAGGCCGAGGAGCGCGCCGAAGAAGAGCCCGCCCAGCACCACCAGCCAGTAGGGCAGTCCCAGCGTGATGAGGGTGAGGCTGACGAACGCCGAGACCATCACCAGCTCGCCCTGGCCGAAATTGACGCTCTTGCTAGTCGCGTAGGTGAGCTGGAACCCGTACGCGATGAGGGCGTAGACGAGGCCCATCAGGGAGCCGCTCACGGTCATCTGGGCGATGATCGACAGCGTCACGGCTCCTTGAGGTCCTCGAGCGCCGCCTTGATCTTCTTCGTGTCCCCGCTGCCTGCCTGCTTCACGGCGGCGGCGAACAGGTACACCGCGTCGTAGCCCTGCGCCGCCGAGACGGCCGACGGGATGCGGGTCACGCCGTATGTCTTGTGGTACGCCTCGATGAACGACTTGGCCTTGGGCGTGATCGGGTCCTCGATGAAGGTCTGCGGCATCAGCGCGCCGTTGCCGTTCTTGCCCGCGTTGTCGATGAAGTTCGACATCGAGAGCGTCCAGCCGCCGATGAGCGGCGCCTGGAGCCCCATCTTGGCCTTGCCGTTCGCCACCGCGGCAAGCTCCGGTCCGATCGCCCAGATGAGGATGGCTTCCGCGCCCCCCTGCTTGGCGCGGAGGAGCTGCGCGGTCATGTCCTTGTCGCCGATGTTGAACTTCTCGGTGGCGACGACCTGCAGCTTGTCGCCCTGCTTCTTGATCTGGTTCATGAGATCGTCGCGGCCCGAGACGCCGTAGTTGGTGGCGTCGTGGAAGATGGCGACTTTCTTGAAGTTCCGCTTGATTGCCTCCTCCACCACCATCGAGGCCTGGATGCCGTCATGGGCGGCGAAGCGGAAGATGGGGAGATCCTGGGCCTTGCCCACCCACTGGGTCATCGACGCCGACCCGGCGGCGGGCGTGATGATCTTGGTGATCCCCTTCTCCTCGAGGTGGCGGTCGCCGGCCATGACCACGCCGGTGTTCACCGAGCCGATCACGCCCGAGATGTCGGGCATCGAGGCGAGCTCCTGGGCGATGAGGGCGCCGCGCTCGTTCTTCGCCTCGTCGTCGCGCTCGATGACCTCGATCTTCAGCTTGGCCTTGCCGACCGTGATGCCGCCCTTGGAATTGATCTCGTTGATGGCGAGCTTGGCGCCGTCGCGCATCGACACGCCCATCGGCGCGGAGCCGCCGCTGAAAGGGCCGGTGATGGCGAGCTTGAGGGAATCCGCTGCCAACGCGGGCGCGGACAGACCGAACGTCACCAGGATGGCGAGGAATTTCTGCATGTTTCGTGGACCTCTCCGGAAGAAGGCGGGCCAAAAAAGCAAAAGGGCCGTGGACGGTACCACAGGAACACCCGGTCGCGGATGCCCTCAATCGAGGTCGAACGTGGAGTAATTGCCCTTCTCGTCGAGGACGGTGCCCCACACCTTGTGCGAGGCCTGGTGCTCGCTCATGCCAAAAGAGACCGGCGCGCCGGTACCCAGATCGAGGCCGCGGATCTGCTCGAGCGAGTCGACGATCTTCTCGGTGTCGGCGTTGGGGCCCGCTCTCTTCAGCCCGTCGATGAGGAGGCTTGCCGCAAGGTACCCTTCCAGCGAGACGAAGTCCGGCTTCTCGTTCGGAGCGTACTTCTTGAGCAGCTCTTGGTAGCGGAGCACCGCCGTGGCGTTCGAGGTCGGCAGCGGAACGACCTGCGTCACGATGGCGCCCTTGGCGTACTTGGGCCCCAGCGTGACGAGCTCGTCGGAGAGGGCGGTCGACCCCACGAAGGAGACGTTGGTGAAGAGCAGGTCGCTCGAGCGGTCCCGCATCTTCTCGATGAACCTGGCGGCCGGCTTGTAGGCGGCGACCATCACCACCGCTTTGAGGTCCTTGCGCTTCGAGATCTGGTCGACCGCGTCAGAGACCTCGGCGGTGTTGCGCTTGTAGCCGACGCGGACGATGGTGGCCGGATCGACGCCGTACTTGCGCGTGGCGCGGGCGACGCCCTCGAAGCCGGCGTCTCCGTAGGCGTCCTCCTGGGCGAAGACGGCGATCTCGGACGGCTTGATCCGCCGTACATCGACGAGCCAGCGCACGATGGCCGCCGTCTCCTCGGCGTAGCTCGCCCGGTAGTTGAAGACGTAGCGGTCGGGCGGGTCCTTGCGCAGGAGCGGCGCGCCGGTGAAGGGCCCGAAGAAGAGGACCTTGTGGTCGACGGCATAAGGGGCCGCGACCGCGGCCGTGGGAGTTCCGACGTTCCCGATCACTCCCGCCACATGATCCTTCTCGACCAGCTGCTTCATCGCCTCGACGGTGCGGCTGGGTTCGTAGCCGTCGTCCACGGCGATGAGGTGGAGCTTGCGCCCGTTCACGCCGCCCTTCGCGTTGGCGGCGGCGAAGGCGACCTCGATGCCGGTCTTCATCGCGCGCCCCAGCTCCTTGGCGGGACCGGTCAAGGCCGCGCTGATTCCGAAATTGAGATCGGGGAGGGGCTGTTGGACGGCGGCGGACGCGGGCGCAACGGGCGCGGTGTCCTCGCGGCCCCGGTACCAGAAGAACCCGGCGGCCGCGACGGCGAGCACGACCAGCCCGGCGACGATGGGGATCACCGGCGAGCGCCGCGGAGGTGGTTGCGGCGGTCTCGGGGACGGAGCGTTGGTGGCGCGCGGAGGCGGGCGCAGGGAAGTGGAGCTCGTGGGCCTCGCCGGAGGAGGCGTCACGGACGGCCGGATTCCCGCCGGCGTCGGCATCAGTGCCGACTCGTCTACGTGGATCGCGGCCTCGAGCAGTACCTGCGTCCACGGCGCGAAGATGTTGCGGTCGGGCGCCGGGATGTTGCGCTCGACGCGGAAGGTCCCTTGCTTGAGCTCCAGCGCAACGCGTACGGCGTCCACTCCACGCAACTCGCCGAGATCCGCTGCGAGGAGCTGGCCATCCCCGATGTAGACGACACCGTCGTCGCCTTCCGGCCCCCGGAAGCGGACGGCAACCTGCTCGCGGCGCTGACAGTAGAACTGGACCAGGTCGGCGAAATGCGTCTCCGAGAAGTCGCCGGTATGCGCCACGGCGGCGCAGACTAACGCTCGCGAGCGGTTCGTCCAAGATTCCCGGGTGTCACAGCAGCCAGCCGGCATACCGCCCGGCAGGGTGCCGAGCGCCCGTGGAGCGGTTCGCAGGCTGGAGGCCGGAGACGCGCCGGTCAGCGCGAGAAGACCGCCACCGCGTTCTGTGCGACGGAGGCGAACGCACCGGGCTGCACGCCCATCCAAACGACCAGTACCGCGCAACCGATGAGCGCGAGACCCGCGGCCACCAGGCGCTCGCCCATCACGGCGTCGGGTTTGGTGGTCGGCATCATGTACACGTAGACGACGACGCGCAGGTAGTAATAGAGGCCGCCGACGCTGGTGAGGACGCCGAGGACGGCGAGAGGGACCAGCTCGGCGGACACGGCGGCGCGGAAGACGGTGAGCTTCGCCATGAAGCCGGCGGTGGGCGGAATTCCCGCGAGCGACACCATGAAGAGCGACATGGCGGCGGCGAGCGCCGGATGCCGCTCGGAGAGACCGGCCCACGAGGACAGGTCGTCGCCCGCGCCGGAAAGGGCGAGCTTGCGCTCGATGATCGCCACGACGCCGAAAGCGCCGATGACGGTCGCTCCGTAGGAGGCGAGGTAGAAGAGGAGCCCGCCGATCGCGTCCTGCCGCGGCAACGGGCCCGCCATCGCGGCGACGGCGACGAGCAGATAGCCGGCGTGGGCGATCGAGGAATAGGCGAGCATCCGTTTCACGCTGCGCTGGGGGATGGCGAGCAGATTGCCGACGACCATGGTGAGGCCGGCGAGCCAGACGACGAGCCGCTGCCAGCCGTGCGCACCGAGCGCCGCGACGGGATCGCCGAAGCCGCCGAGGAGGATCCGCACCAACGTGGCGAAGGCGGCCACCTTCACGGCCGCCGCCATGAAGCCCGTCACCGGCGCGGGAGCGCCGTCGTAGACGTCGGGGACCCACATGTGGAAGGGCACCGCCGCGACCTTGAAGGCGAAGCCCACCACGAGAAGCGCGGCGGCCGCCCAGAGCAGGCCGCTGCCCCCTCCGCGGAGCGCCGCCGCGATGTCTACCAGTCGCGTCGATGCGGTCGCCCCGTAAGCGAGCGCCGCGCCGTAGAGGAAGATGGCGGAGGCGAACGAGCCCAGGACGAAATACTTGAAGGCCGCCTCCGCCGGGCGGTTTCCGCGGCGGAGATATGCCGAGAGACAGTAGACGGCCAACGACATCACTTCGAGCGCGATGAAGATGACGATCAGGTCCGTCGCCTGCCCGAGCAGGCACATCCCCGAGGCGGAGAAGAGCGCGAGCGCGTAGAACTCGCCGCGGGTGGCGCGCAGCGCCTCGAGGTATCCGAAGGCGACCAGGCAGGAGAGGAGCAGCGAACCGCACACCACCGCGGCGACGACGCGGGCGAATCCGTCGCTCGCGGCGGTCCCGTTGAAGATGGCGATCGCTGGGTCGCCGAGCTGCGCGAGCGAGGCCCAGAGCCCGAGAGCGGCGAACGCGGCCGCCACCCACGCCTGGTAGCGGCGATCGGGAGGCGTGACCGCGGAAGGCGATGCGCCCTGCGCGCCCGGCGGGAGCTTGGCCTCGACTCGCTCGGCCGGGCTGGTGGGGATCCCGCCCGCGTGTCCGAGCACCGCCGGGCGGACGTTGCGGAGGAACACCTCGCTCGTGAGCAGGAAGAGCGCTCCCACCGAGAGGATGATCGCCGGCAGCACCCCCTGCAGATCGGCGGCGTTGAAGCTCATCGAGCGTCTCCGGGAGGCACCATGAGCTGCGCGCCTTGCGGCCTTGGCAGCAGCGCGGCGCGCGGGCGGACGCGGGCGATGAGGTCGTTGGCGGGGATCTGCGAGGCGGCGAGGAACGGCATCGGGTACGCGCCGATGACGATGATGGCGGCGAGGAGCGGCGCGACGCAGAGCCACTCGCGGATGGAGAGGTCGGGCAGGCCATGCGTCGCCGCCTTGCGCATCGGTCCGAAGAACACGCGCTGGACGAGCCAGAGCATGTACACGGCGCCGAGGATGACGCCGGTCGATCCGATGACGGAGAGCAGGACGCCCTTCGAGACTGACCCGAGGAGCGGAAGCGACCAGGTGCCCATCGGCGCGACGAAGGTGCCGAGGAGGATGAGGAACTCGCCGATGAACCCGTTGGTCCCGGGAAGGCCGATCGACGAGAGCGTCACCACGACGAACACCGCGGCCAGCGCCGGCGTCACCTTGGCGAGCCCTCCGTACGCCGCGAGGTCGCGCGTGTGCGTACGCTCGTAGAGATACCCGACGAGGAGGAAGAGCGCGCCCGTCGAGACGCCGTGGTTCACCATCTGCAAGACCGCGCCGTTCACCGCCTCGGGACTCAGGGCCGAGAGGCCGAGCATGACGAAGCCGAGGTGCGCGACCGACGAATAGGCGATGAGCCGTTTCATGTCGGTCTGTGCCATGCACATGAGCGACCCGTAGACGATCCCGGTGACGCCGAGCGCTCCGATGACCGGCGCAGCATCGAGTGCGGCCTGCGGGAAGAGCGGCATCGCGTAGCGGATGAAGCCAAAGGTGCCCATCTTCAGCATCACGCCTGCGAGCAGGATCGAACCGGAAGCCGGCGCTTCCGTGTGCGCGTCGGGCAGCCAGGTGTGGAGCGGCCAGATCGGCACCTTGATCGCGAAGGCGAGCGCGAAGGCCCAGAAGAGCCAGCGCTGCGCCTGCAAGGGTAGCGCTCCGCTCAGCTGGGCGATCGAGACGTAGTCGAATGTCCGGGCGCCGCCGGCACGCGAGGAATCGCTCCACAGCCAGAAGATGGCGACGAGCATGAGCACGCTGCCGACGAAGGTGAAGAGGAAGAACTTCACGGCTGCGTAGATGCGACGCTCGCTTCCCCACAGTCCGACGAGCAGGTACATCGGGATGAGCATCGCCTCCCAGAAGACGTAGAAGAGGACGAGATCGAGCGCGGCGAGCGTCCCGATCATCGCCGTCTCGAGGACGAGGAGCGCGATGCTGTACTCCTTGACCCGATCCTGGATGTACTTCCACGAGCTCAGGACGACGATCGGTCCGAGCAGCGTGGTGAGCATCACGAGCAGCAGCGCCACTCCGTCGAGGCCGATGTGGTAGCCGAACCCGAGGGAGGGCGCCCAGTCGGCCTTCTGCTCGAACTGCCAGCCGCGTACCTGCGGCTTGAAGCGCAACCAGAGCGGGATCGAGAAGAGGAAGGTGACGATGCTGGTAACGAGCGCGGTGCCCTTGTGCAGCCCGCCCTCGCCGCGGGGCAGGAACAGCACGACGACGGCGCCGAGGAGCGGCAGGAAGATGACCAAGGACAGCAGCGGCCCGCCTTCGAAGCCCATGGTCAGGTCCTCACCAGGAGCAGGTAGACGAGGGCGGCGACGCCGAGCGCGGTGACCGCCGCGTACCGCTGCACGTTTCCGTTCTGGAACCGCCGCCCGAGCGCGCCGATGGCCGCGACGAGCTGCGCCGATCCGTTGACGAGAAGGCCGTCGATGATGGCGGCGTCGACGACGCGCCAGAGCAGCCTGGCGCCGCGCCAGACCGTCCGCACGACGACGACGTCGTAGATCTCGTCGACGTAGAGCTTGTTCACCAGGGCACGGCGCAACCGCGGCGTAGCGCGCTCGAAAGCGACGTCGCCCGCGATGTTGCGGGCCGGTTTGTACAAGGTCCAGGCGCCCGCGAATCCCACCCAGGCGACGACCACCGCGATCCCGTAGGTCACCAATGGGGGCAGATACTCGCCCGGCGCGCCGCCGCGGGCGTGCGCGAAGAGCCCGTCGGTGAAGTGCTCCCACGACCAGGGGAAGTCGTGGATCGGAAGCACCAGGACCACTCCGACGACGGAAAGGATCGCGAGCACCCACAGAGGGAGCGTCATGACGGCGGGCGACTCGTGCGGGTGCACGTCCTCCGGGCCGCGATAGTTGCCGTGGAAGGTGAGGAGGTAGCAGCGCCACATGTAGAACGAGGTGATGCCCGCGGTGACGGTGCCGAGGACGTAGATGAGCGGTCCGAGGAAGCCGAGGCGCGGCCCGGTCGGGTCCGGCGTGAGGGTGAGGAACTTGAAAGCGCTGGTATTGAGCGCCTGCGCGAGGATCTCGTCCTTGGAGAAGAAACCGGAGATGGGCAGGACGCCGGTGATGGCGACGGTGGCGATGGCGAAGGTGATGGCGGTGTGCGGCATGTACTTCTTGAGGCCGCCCATCTTCGCGATGTCCTGCTCGCCGTGGAGGCCGTGGATCACCGCTCCCGATCCGAGGAAGAGGCAGGCCTTGAAGAAGGCGTGGGTGATGAGGTGCGCGGTCCCGGCGAAGAAGGCGCCGACCCCGACGCCGATGAACATGTAACCAAGCTGGGACACCGTGGAGTAGGCGAGCACCTTCTTGATGTCGTTCTGCGCCGTCCCGATGATCGCGCCCCAGAACGCCGTCAGGCAGCCGATCAGCGCCACGAGCGCGAGGATCCCGGGCGCCTGCACGTAGAGGAAGGAGAGGCGCGCGATCATGTACACGCCGGCGGTCACCATGGTCGCGGCGTGGATGAGTGCGGAGACCGGCGTGGGGCCCGCCATCGCATCGGGCAGCCAGATATAGAGCGGAAGCTGGGCGCTCTTGCCGGTCGCGCCGAGGAAGAGGAGCCCTGCTGCCCACATCGCGACTGCGTAGGGAAGCGGGCTTGCGCGCATGCCGGCGAAGTCCACGTGCCCGGTGGCGTTGAAGAGGATGAAGATGCCGATGAGGAACCCGAAGTCGCCGATGCGGTTGACGATGAAGGCCTTGCGCCCTGCGTACGCCTTGGCGTCGTCGTCGAACCAGAACCCGATGAGCAGGTAGCTGCAGAGGCCCACCCCTTCCCAGCCGACGAACATCGCCACCAGGTTGTCGCCGAGGACGAGGAGCAGCATCGCCGCGACGAACAGGTTGAGGTAGGCGAAGTAGCGCCAGTACCCGGGATCCTCGTCGATGTACCCGACCGAGTAGAGATGGATGAGGAAGCCGACGCCGGTGATGACCAGCACCAACGCGCCGCTCAGGCGATCGAGGCTGAGCGCGAGATCGACGTGCAGGCTGCCGACGGCGAACCAGGTGTAGACGGTCTCGTGGAACTGCGTGCCCTCTTCGCCCGACATCTGGACGAATCCGGCGAAGCCGATGAGGAAGGAAAGCAGGACGACGACGAGCGCGACGGTATAGACCCAGCTCTTCGGGACCCACCTTCCGGCGAGCCCGTTGAAGGCCGCCCCGAGGAGCGGCAAGAGCGGAATGAGGTACAACCAACCGACTTCCATCGAGCCTTGGCCTTCCCGCTCAGAGCTTGAGCGTGTCGAACTCGTCCACGTGCACGGAAGTGCGGCTGCGGAAGACCGCGATGACGATGGCGAGGCCGACCGCGGCCTCCGCGGCGGCCACCGCGATGACGAAGAACACCGCCACCTGGCCGGCGTAGATCCCCGCCTGCATCGGGGCTACGGGAACCAGCGGAAACCGCGAGAAGGCGAGGAAGGAGAGGTTCACGGCATTCAGCATGATCTCGATGCTCATGAGGACGATGATCGCATTGCGGCGGATGACGACGCCGGCCGCTCCGAGGGCGAAGAGGATCGCCGCCAGGACCAGATAGTGGACGGGGCCGACCATCAGATCTTCCCCTTGGCGACGACGACGGCGCCGACGACGGCGATGGTGAGGAGCAGGCTCGTCACCTCGAAGGGAAGGACGCTCGCGATGTAGAGCGCCTGCCCCACTCCCTTCACCGAGCCGAAGCCGGGCTGCGTGCGCGCCATGTCGCGGAGCAGACCCGTCGGGTATGCGTTCCCCAGAGCGAGATAGGCGATGAGGCCGGTGGTGACGACGATCGACGCCCCGCCGATGATCTTCCAGGCGGTGAGCCGCTCGTGCCCCATCTCCTCCTCCTTGAGGTTCAAGAGCATGATGACGAAGACGAACAGCACCATCACCGCGCCCGCGTAGACCATCACCTGGAGGATGGCGATGAGCTGGGCCGCGAGGAGCAGGTAGATCCCGGAGAGGAAGAAGAACGCGCCGACCAGCGAGACGGCGGCGTGGACGGGATTGCGCCGCAGCACCACCTGGGCGGCGAGCAACACGGTGAGCACGGCGAAGATCCAGAAGAACACCGACTCGGTCATGGCAGTCCTATTCGCGCACCAGCGCGTCGAAGTCGGCGCGGAACTTCTCGATGTAGCTCTTCGCCGGCATGGCCGCGCCGTCGGCGAGCGCGCAGATGGTCTTCATCTCCATCTGCCGCGCGATCTGGTGGACGTTGTCCACGTCCTGCCGCTCGCCGCGCCCCTGGGCAATCTTGTCGAGCAGCCGCGACAGCCAGGCGGTCCCCTCGCGGCAAGGAGTGCACTGGCCGCAGCTTTCGTGGGCGAAGAAGCGCATCACGTTGGCGAGCGCGTGCGCCATGTTGACGCTCTGGTCGAGGTAGACGACGGCGCCCGAGCCCGCCATCGTCTTCTTCGCCTTGAGGGTGTCGAAGTCGTTCGGCCAGTCGACCTCCTCGGCGGTCATGATCGCGCTCGAGGCTCCGCCCGGAATGATCGCCTTGAGGATCGATCCGTCGCGCATCCCGCCGGCGTACTCGTCGAGGAGCTTGCGGAAGGTGACGCCCATCGGCGCCTCGTAGACGCCGGGCTTCTTGACGTGCCCGCTGATGGCGAAGAGGCGGGTGCCGCCATTCTTGGGGACGCCGATCTTCGCGTACTCCTCCCCGCCCAAGTTGACGATGGCGGGCATGTTGGCGAGCGTCTCCACGTTGTTGACCGCGGTCGGCTGCTTGAAAAGTCCGCCGCCGGCGTTGGCAGGGAACGGCGGCTTGAGGCGCGGATAGCCTTTGCGGCCTTCGATCGACTCGAGCATGGCCGTCTCTTCGCCGCAGATGTACGCGCCCGCCCCGTAGACGACGCGGATCTCGAGATCGAATCCGGAGCCGAGGATGTTCTTGCCCGCGAAGCCTTCCGCGTAGGCCTCGTCGATGGCCGTCTGCACCCGCTTCATCGCGGTCTCGCGGAACTCGCCGCGGCAGTAGACGTAGGTGAGGTGGCAGTCGATCGCGTAGCAGCCGATGACGAGCCCCTCGACGAACATGTGCGGGCTGCGCAGCAGGATCTCGCGATCCTTGAAGGTGCCCGGCTCGCCCTCGTCGGCGTTGACGGTGAGGTACTTGGGGAAGCTCGTCTCCTTGCGGACGAAGTTCCACTTCATGCCGGTCGG
>VBKL01000211.1 GCA_005879805.1 Deltaproteobacteria bacterium
GCTCGAAGGCATCACCGCCGGACAGCTCGAGCCGGCGAGCGGAGCGGTGATGGCGCGGCGCGCGGTGCTGACCCTGGTGAAGGAGATGGTCGCAGCCGGCGCTACTTATCTCATGGGCGCCGTCGCGCCGCCGGCCGGCAAGGGCAGATTGTCCGAGGTGCGGCTGCGCGATGGCCGCGCGCTGCAGGCCGGGGCTTTCGTTTTCGCCTGCGGACCCTGGCTGCCGCGCCTCTTTCCCGAGGTGCTGCGCGACCGCATCCAGCCCACGCGCCAGGAAGTGTTCTTCTTCGGGCCGCCGGCCGGCGACAGCCGCTTTGCCCCGCCCGCCCTTCCGGTGTGGGCGGACCTGTCGAATTTGGAGGCCATCGCTTACGGAATGCCCGATCTGGAGGCGCGCGGCTTCAAGCTGGCGTTCGACGCGCACGGCCCGCCCATCGATCCCGACGCGCTCCAGCGCCAGGTGACGCCCGCCGGTCTCGCGGCCGCGCGCGATTTCCTCGCCCGCCGTTTCCCGGCGCTCGCCCAGGCGCCGCTGGTCGAGAGCCGCGTCTGCCAGTACGAGAATACCTCCAACGGCGACTTTCTCATCGACCGCCATCCCGAGCTGCAGAATGTCTGGCTGGTCGGAGGCGGCTCAGGCCACGGCTTCAAGCACGGGCCGGCAGTGGGCGACTACGCGGCGCGCGCGTTGCTCGGATCGCTCGGGTCCCCCGAGCCGCGCTTCTCGTTGGCCACCAAGCAGGTCCAGCAGCAGCGGGCGGTGTACTGACCCGCAACCGTGGCCGTAGCTCGGCTTCCGGCATTGCCTGGCAGAGCCAGGTTTGACTATCCCGTCACGGCCTGCCTACAAAACTTGCTGTTCACCAGCGTACCCAGCTTCGCTCGCAGCCTTGACCTAGGAGGGGACATGGTTTCGTCGAGCATCCGTAGCTTCCGGCTTGCTGCGGCGGCGGCTCTTCTCGCCACCGCGCCAGCGTTCGCGCAATCCACCGGGCAAGTCACGGGCGTCGTCAAGGACGGCACCGGCGCCCTCCTGCCGGACACCACCGTGACGGTGACCGGCGCTGACGGTGCCAAGCACGAGGCCTCGACATCGGCGGATGGCTCCTACACGGTGTCCGGCCTCCCGCCGGGCAACTACAGCGTCTCTGCGGCGCACTCCGGCTTTCCGACGGTGCTGCAGCAGAGCCAGGCCGTGGCCGCAGGCGGCACCCGCACCGTCGACTTCACTCTCGAGACGAACCTCTCGGAGGAGATCACGGTCACCGCCATGAAGCGCGAGGACGTGGTCAGGAAGGTTCCCTTCTCCTTGACAGCGACGAGCGAAGAGACGCTCCGCGTGCGCGGGGCCAGGGACATCGAGGACGTAGCGGCGAACGTGGGCGGCTTCACGGTGCAGAACCTGGGTCCGGGCCAGAGCCAGATAGCGATGCGCGGGGTGTCCTCGGGACAGATCGCGCGCGACCAACCGGGCGTCAAGGAGCAAGTCGGCGT
Organism: Deltaproteobacteria bacterium; assembly: GCA_005879805.1. GTDB lineage: Bacteria > Myxococcota > Myxococcia > Myxococcales > 40CM-4-68-19 > VBKO01. The sequence goes on from VBKL01000211.1 coordinate 1,495, forward strand.
CTATCTCGACGAGTCACTGGTCTCGATGTCCCTGTTCACGCCGAACCTCGATCTTTTCGACACCAACCGCGTCGAGGTCCTCCGCGGCCCCCAAGGCACCCTCTTCGGCGCCGGCTCCGAGTCCGGCACGGTTCGCTACATCACCAACCAGCCCAAGCTGGGAACCACGCAATGGTTCGGAGAGCTGGATGGAAGCGCGATCCAGCACGGCAGCCAAGGGGGAAACGTCAAGCTCGGCTTCAACGCCCCCCTGGGAGAGATCGCAGCGGTGCGCGCGTCCGCATATTTCAACGCCCTGGGGGGCTACATCGACTCGCCGGGCATCAAGACACTGGCGAACGGCTCCATCGAGCCGGACCCCACGACCACCCAGAAGCACGTGAACACCGGCAAGCGCTTCGGCGGGCGCATCGCGGTCAAGTTCGCGCCCACCGACAGGCTGACCATCACGCCACGCTTCCTCTACCAGAAGATCGAGATGGACGGCTGGAACCGCATCGATGCCTACAACATCCTGACCAACCCGTTCACCACCAACCGGCCCGCGGTCGCGCTGGGCGACCGGGAGCAGTTCATCCAGGTCCGGGAGCCGTACACCGACAAGTGGTACCTCGGCGACCTGAACATCAACTACGACCTCGGCGTCGCCGAGCTCACCTCGATCACCTCTTACAACGTCCGCGACATACTTGTCGTGCGCGACGCGGGCGCGCTCACCTCCAGCATCACGGGCGGCAGCATCGGCCAGCCCGAGCCGGTCTACTCGTTGAACGCGCCCCTCTACGACGCCACCGGCGGTGGAGACCCCGCGGTGCCGAACCGCAAGCCCGCCACGACGTTCACGCAGGAGCTGCGGCTGTCGGGCACCCAGAACCGCTTCCGATGGGTCTTGGGCGGTTTCTACGCCCACCTGAACCGCGACTACGGCCAGGACCTTCCCGTCACGGGCTTCACGGCAATCAGCGGCATTCCCTCGCGATCATCGATCGACACGCTCGCGCCGCCGGACAGCCTCTTCTTCTCCAAGCTGTCGTACAAGCTGGACCAGTTCGCCGCTTTCGGCGAGGGCACGGTGGCGCTGACCGACCAGTGGGATGTCATCGCCGGCCTGCGCTACTACCACTTCAAGGAAGACAAGCAGCAGCTCTTTGGCGGCATCTTCGGCGAGGGCGCGAATGGCGAGGTCGTGTCGCAACCCGGCAACACGAAGGCCGACGGCGTGGCCCCGCGATTGATCGTGAGCTACAAGATCGCAGACACCACGAAGATCAACGCCCAGGTCTCCCGAGGCTTCCGCCTGGGCGGCATCAACGACCCCCTCAACTTTTCCCTCTGCACGCCGCAGGATCGGACCACCTTCGGCGGCCACACCAACTGGAACGACGAGACCGTCTGGAACTACGAGCTGGGGGCCAAGTCGAAGATCCTGGGGGGAAAGGCCTCCGTGGACGTCTCCGTCTTCTACATGGACATCCACGACCTCCAGGCGACCGTGACGGCCGGCTCCTGCTCTTCGCGGGTCATCTTCAACGTGCCCAAGGCGCGAAGCATGGGGGTCGACGCCGAAATCGAGGTGGCGCCGACCCGCAATTTCAATTTCACGCTCTCGGGGAGCTACGACGATGCCAAGTTGCAGTCCACATTGACCTCGACGGCCCCGGACGGGACGGTGAGCATCGTCTCGGGGATCCAGGACGGGGCGCGGCTGCCGAGCGTCCCCAAGTTCAAGTTCGCGGTAGCCGCCACCTACCAGTGGGAGGCCCGGGCGGGGTACCTGGCCTATGTCACGGCGGTGAACCAGTACGTCGGCTCCCGCTTCACGCAGGTGGGTGACCAAGACCTGGGAACGCTCAGCATTCCGGCGTTTGGGGCTACGACGCCCGGGTCCCCGTATACCGCGAGCGTCTTCACGTACAATCCTGAGATGCCGGCCTACGACATCGTGAACGCGCGGATCGGCGTCAAGCAGGAAAAGTGGGACCTCTCGCTGTACGGCAACAATCTCACGGACCAGCGCGCGCTCCTGGCACTGGACCAGGAACGCGGAACCAGGGCCCGCATCGGATACCTGACGAACCAACCGCGCACGTTTGGCACCTCGCTACGAGTGAACTTCTAACCATGCAGACCAATCCGGTGCGCGCGTTCGCTGGCTGCCGCCAGACGAGCTAGACAAGCTCCTGGCCGAGCTCGAGCCCGACGACGCGGCGCGCGCCGCGTTCTGCGTCGCCACGGGCGCCGAAAGGCTGGTGCGCCTCCGCGGAACCCCAGGACTGACCCGGCCAATGGCGTCAGAGCACGGCACTGCGAACGCCGCGGCAGAAACAGCTCCAACTTGGTGACTTGGCTCGCCGGCTCGAACCGAGGACCTTCGCCTTGCAGAGGCGAGCAAAAAGAAAGGCCTGGACTCAGCGTAAGCACCTGATTCCAGGCCTGATTGGAGCGGAACACCGGGTTCGAACCGGCGACCTTCGCCTTGGCAACGCGAACAGACCAAGTCACCAACTCTTTCTACTTCCCACCAACCGTCACCAACCATCGAAGATCATTCAGACAGCGTAAGACCGGAAGCGCCTCAGGAGCACCAA
>VBKL01000212.1 GCA_005879805.1 Deltaproteobacteria bacterium
TCTTGATCTCGGTTCCGGCGTACTTCGAGAACAGCACGCGGTCGCCGACCTTGATGTCGAGGGCGCGAACCTTGCCGTCCTCGAGGATCTTGCCGTTGCCGACGGCCACGACCTGACCCTCGACCGGCTTCTCCTTGGCGGTGTCCGGGATGATGATCCCGCCCTTCGTCTTCTCTTCCTCCTGCACGCGCTTGACGATCACGCGATCCTGCAGAGGCCGAATCTTCATGGGTTTTCTCCTTGCTTGCGGCGTGAAAGGGGCCGTTGGCACTCCAGGCGTCCGAGTGCCAGGCGGGCGCAATGTAACCGTATTCGGGTGCGTGTCAACCCTTACGGGGACTACCCGTTGGCACTCTCCCCCGCTTGTCTGCCGATCGTCTGGTCAGCATGATGTTCAGAAGGAGGTTCGCTGGATGGGGCAAACGGGTGACGACGGGAAAGTCCTCTTCGCCGCTAGCGTCCACGACTTCTTCCGGCAGATCCTCTCGATTGCCATCGAAAACCAGCGCGCCAGCGTCCAGCAGGCGACCGAGCTCTACCTCGCCAACCTGCTCGGCGGCTTTGTCCAGACCGAGTCCCTCCTCTTCCGCGACGAGAACGGCATCCTCCACCAGCGGCCCCTGGCGCTCCTCCTCAAGGACGCTCTCGACGCGGAGGAGACCGTCGCCCGCGCGCGCCTGCTGCGCCGGCTGGGCGACACCTCGCTCTTCGTTTCGGGGATGTTCGGCGAGTGCCTGAACCGCAGCGTCGTCGACGTCGACTACTACATCGAGATGGGCGGGCGCGCTTACGACGCGCTCGGAGAGGTGGCGGCGCGCCGCGGAGTCGAACGATCGCTGTGGGACGAGCTGTCGGAAAAGTTCTCCCAGCTGGTCGAGGTCTTGAACGAGGTGGCGGAGCGCACGCTGCTCAACTCCGACACGGGCCTCGTACGCCTCTACGAGAAGTGGATGAAGACCGGCAGCGCCCGGGTCGGGGTGATGCTGCGGGAGCAGGGCGTCCCGGCCATCGTCGGCGTGCCGCGGGGGCGGTTCGTCCAGTGAGCGCGTCGCTCGACGCCCTCTCGCAACTCCAGCGGCTATTGCAGTCCGTCCACGGACTGGAAGAGACGGTGGAGGCGAGGGACTTCCTCGTCGATGAGTCGGTGTGGCGCGCGCTCGCGCCAGGGCAGAGCGGTGACGAGGCGCTCCTCGTTTCCGAAAGCGGCGACGAGCTGCACGTCGGGCTCTTCCTCGGCGAGCCTGCCCTCGCGCAGCTCGCGCGCGGCGCTCGCGAGCCCTGGACGGCCGAACGCCTTTCCGGCTTTTGCGCCGCCGCCGAGGGCGTGTCGCATTTCCTGTACCTCGTGCACCGCGCCCGGGCCCGCCGTCCCGTCTCCCAGCTCGAGCTCGAGGCGCAGGGCGAGCTCGACAAGTACCTGACCGTGCTCCTTCAGCTCTGGGCGGTCGGACGTCGCAGCGCCTCGCCCGCGTTGCGGCACCGGCTGTTCGATCGCGCCGCGTTCCGGCCGGGGCTTTCCGCTGCCGAGATCGATCGGTATCGACTCGCCTCCGCGCTGGCCGCCGCTTGCGCGCGGGCGCTGGAGATCCGGTTCGTGCTGCCCGGCCGCCTCGACGGGCTGTTGCGCGAGGTACGGCGGCTGTACCGACTGGGCGCCGGGGAGAAGCTCTCGGCCTTCGCCCAGGGCCAGCTGGCCTGGGCGGCCTGACGCGAATACTCGCCTGATCTACTTGCGCGCGGGAGCAGGGGCGGGCGCGGGACGATCCTTGTCCGCGTCGAACTTGCCTTCCAGGGCGGCGCGGACGCTGCGGTCGAACCGCACCTTGCCGGTGGCGACTTCGCGCAGCGCCAGCACCGGCGGCTTGTCCCTCGCCTCGATGAGCGGCCGCGCACCGGCCATCAACTGCCGCGCCCGCTTGGTCGCGAGCAGGACCAGAGCGAAGCGATTGTCGACGAGCGGCAGGCAATCTTCGACGGTGACGCGAGCCATTCACTAACCTCCCGAGAGGGCCGGCTTACATAACGGGAAAGCGAGCCTCGGTCCAGCTTCTATTTGCCCGGATTGCTGGCCTGCAGCTTCGTGCCTCCGTCGGCGCCCGAGGGGGCAGGCGGCGGCTCGAGGACGTCGTCCAGCGTCTTCGGCAGGTCGTCCACCGATACTTTCTCGACCTCGGCGTATCGCGGTTCGCCATCCACTGCGACGTACCGGCGCTTGCCGTCCTTCGTTTCCGCTCCGATGCGGACGCGGGCGAGAACCTTGTCGCCGTCGCCGAGCAGGGTGACGGTGCGCGAGAGCCCGAGCTTGGGCTCGTTCTTCTCGAGCTTGCCTCCGAAAGAAGCCGCGCGCAGCCCGGTAATCGAGTACAGCGCGCTCGACACCTTCCACTTCTTCGCCGGCGCTTCCTTCGGTTCGACCACCGTGAAGGTCTCGTCCGCGAATCCCGCGTCGGGGGCCTGGTCCTTCTTGCGGGCGACCACGATCTTCGGCGCCGAGGGCTGCTCGAAGACGATCTTGCGCACCGTCTCGCGATCGACGTGCACGAGGGACTTGTCCTGCAGGTCGAACAAGTCCTTGGCGAGATCCTTGAGGATCTGCCCGTCGACCTCGAACACCGCCGGCGAATCGTCCCGCTTCGCGTACGTCTTCACCGCGACCGAGCCTGCAGTCGGAGCGGGCTGCCCGAGCAGGATCACGCGCCGGAACGATTCCTTGCCGCCCGCCGGAGCGACGGAGAGGCGGACCTCCACTTTAGGCGGCGCGAGCCCGTACTGCTTGAGCGCTTTCGCGTCCGCGCTCTCCGCCGCGATGCCGGTGGCGCGCAGATTCCGCAGCGCGCTGCCGATCCGATCGGCGGTGCCGGAGTCGCCCGGGCCCGGTTGCGGCGCGAGCACCTTCCATGCGGTGCCGTCCTTCGCGAGCGTGTAGGGCGGCTTGGTGCCCGACACCTCGATACGGCGGATTTCCGTGCCGTCATCGAGGTGGACGACGCGCTTGTCGCGCAGGTCGAGCAGGGTCTTCTCGAAGGGAGACTTCGCCCAGCCGTCCGCGACGCGGACGGTCTTCTCGCCGCCCTTGCGGACGTAGATGGTGTTGTCGAACGGGTTTGTCTCGCCGATCTCGAGCGACTGCTCCTTTCCGTCGTCGAGCTTCAGCGTCGCGGCGATGCGCGGAGGGTGGAAGCCGTACTGCTTCAGGTCGCCCTCGCCGATGTCGCTCTTCTGCCGGAGATCGGCGATGGCCGTCACCATGGCGTCGATCTGCGTCGCGTCGGCGTCGGCCTGGATGGGATCGACGAGCTTCCAGGAAGCCTTGTCGTCCGGGCGGGTCGCGGCGGCGAGGAGCTTGCCCTCCTTGGTCACCCGGATCTCCCGCACCTTCGTGCGATCGAGGCCATCGAAGACCTTGGCCGCCTTCTCCTTCTTCGTCTCTTCCTTGGTGACATCTTTCTGCACCCAGAAGGCCGCGCCCGCGATGGCGCCCGCGACGACGAGGAAGCCGAGGGTGGTAACGAGCGATTTGCTGGTCTGCTTCATCTATCGGCTCTTGCGGGTTTGCCAGACGAGGAGGCCGGCAAAGAGCAAGCTGAAGGGGAGGACGTCGAATGCGATGAGCGTCATGGTGTGCTTCTGCTCGGCGGTGAGGAAGAGATGATTCGCCTGCCGGCTGCGCGGGCGGATGGAGATCTTCGCCTCCTCGTGCGCCGCCCAGCTGACCGAGTTCATCGCCAGGTCGCGGTTGCCGGAGAGCCGGTAGAAGCCGTTCGCCGCGAAGTTCGAGTTGCCGAAGATGACCACGCGCGATTCGTTGTCGCCGCTCCCGTGCGTCGCCGCGATGGCGAGCGGCACCGGACCCTTGAGATCCTTGCCCGGCGTCGACCTGCGGTTGCTGCGACTCGGTGTCGATGACCTCGTCGTTTCCGACCTTGGCGCCGAAAGCCGCGAACGCCTTCTCGAGCCCGCTGTGCACGCCGGGATCGATCAGGGCGACGAGCTTGCCGCCCTTCCCGGCCCAGTCCTGGACGAGCTTCGCCTCGCCTTCGCTGAGGGCGGCGACCGGCCCGGCGATGACGAGCGTCTGCATGTCCTTGGGCATCTCCTTGTTGGCGGCGAGCTCGATCTCGTCGACCTGGAAGCCCTCGCTCTTGAGCCCGTCCACCCACAGCTTCATGCCACGCTCGCTCGCGTCCGCGATGGCGTGCTCGCCGTGGCCCCTGGAGAAGTAGATCTTCTTCGCCGAGCCGCGGGTCACCTCGGCGATGGCGTTGGTGAGCGACTCCTCGGTGACGTCCTTGGCGCGCGTCTCCTTGGGTCCGGCCTTGACGATGACCCGAGGACCGCCCTGGGAGATGTTGTACTCCTTCACTTCCCGGACGTGCCGCGGCGGATCGAGGAACTCGACCTTCAGCTTGTCGGTCACCGCCTTGTACTGCTTGAGGCGCTGATCGAGCTCGGAAAACTCCGGATCGGTCGACCCGTAGAAGGCGAGCACCTGCACGTCGCTCTTCAAGTTCCTGAGCGTCGAGGTGGTCTGATCGGAAAGCGTGTAGATCTTGTCCTTGGTGAGGTCCCAGGTCCTGGGCTTCTTCACCGCGATGTAGTTCAGCCCCGCGAGAGCGGCGATGACCACCACCGCGGAGACGCCGCTGACGATGCCGTAGAAGGTGCCTCGTCCCGCCACGCTGCGGCCGAGCGTGTCGAGGTTCGTCGCCACGTAGAAGGTGAGCCCGGCCACGCCGAGGGCGAGCTGCACCCAGACGTAGGGATCGGCGAAGCGGCCGGCGATGAAGAACCAGGTGAAGAGCGCGCTGAAGACGGCGACCGCGCCGAAGAGGCCGGCTGCCTGTCCCTTCTGCTTGAGGGTCATGAGGCTCAGCTCCAACGATGTGCTTCGATCGCGCGGTGGGTGGCGAAGAGGCCGAGCGCGCAGATCGAGAGGAAGTAGACGAGGTCCTTGAGATCGAGCGTTCCGCGGCTGAAGGAGTCGAGGTGGCTGACCGAGCTGAGGTAGGTGACCACCTCGCGCATCGAGCCTTCCGTCTCCTGAGCGGTCCAACCGATGATCCAGGTCATGAGCAGGACCACGAAAGTGATGAGGGCCGCGACCACCTGGCTCTCGGTGAGCGCGCTGATGAAGAGTCCGAGCGCCATGTAGGCCGCGCCGAGCAGGAAGAGGCCCGCGTAGCCGAGGAAGATGCTGCGCCACTCGACCCCCGTCTGGTCCTTGGCGACCAGCTGGACGAGGACCGGATAGAGCAGGGTGAGGGCCAGCGTGCAGACGAGGATGAGGATGGCGGCGAGGTACTTGCCCCAGACGATCTCGCCAGGGGTGATCGGCGTCGTGTAGAGCAGCTCCATCGTCTTCTGCCGCTTCTCTTCCGCGACGAGCCGCATGGTGAGGAAGGGGATGATGAAGATGAGGATCACGCCCAGGTTGCCGAACAGGTTGCGGAAGATGGCGTCCTGGAAATTCAGCCGATTCATCATCTCCGGCGAGTTGAAGCGCATGTACATCAGCGACGCCTGCTCGTAGGAGCCGAGCAGCCGGAGGAAGAAATACGATCCGATGACGACGAAGAGGGTGAACATCACGTACGCGATGGGGGTCGCGAAGTAGATGTTCAGCTCCTTCTTGGCGATGGCGATGGCGTTCTTCATGGACTCTGGGCGGCGGTGAGAAGTTGAAAAGGCAGATCAGAGCGACGTCAGCTTGAGGAAGATCTCCTCGAGCGACGGCATGGGGCCCGGCGAGCCGTCCGCCGTGACGGCGCCCGCGTGGGCGCGCTGCAGCCCTTCGAGCGTGTCGTAGGCGACCACCCGTCCCTGCGCGATGATGAGCGCCTTCTGGCAGATGGCGGTCACCTCGGGAAGGATGTGGGTGGAGAGCACGATGGTGTGCTTGCCCGCGAGCGACTTGATGAGCTCGCGCACCTCGATGATCTGTGCCGGATCGAGACCGACGGTGGGCTCGTCGAGGATGAGCACTTCCGGATCGCCGAGGAGGGCCTGCGCAAGGCCGACGCGCTGTCGCTGCCCCTTGGAGAGGTTGCCGATCACGCGGTGCAGGAACTGGGTGCAGCTGGTCTTGGTGGCGACCCGCTCGATCTCGCTCTCGCGTGCCTTGCGGGGAACGCCCTTGATGGAGGCGACGAACCGCAGATAGGCGCGCGCCGTCATGTCGGTGTAGACGGGCGGGTTCTCGGGCAGGTACCCGATGCGCTTCTTCACCTCGATGGGATTCTCGAAGACGTCGAATCCGCACACCTTCGCCTTGCCGCTGGTGGGCGGCAGGACTCCGGTGAGGATGCGCATCGTGGTGGTCTTGCCGGCGCCGTTCGGGCCCAGAAAGCCGAGGATCTCCCCCGACTGCACCTGGAAGCTGACATCATCGACCGCTTTCAGCTCCCGGTAGCTCTTCACCAGGTGCTCGACTTCGATCATGAGCTGCAACTCCTTGAATTGAGCGATTTCTAACGGGGCGGGCGCGGAATATCTAGAGCAGGGCGGGCGCCTGTCAAGGGGACGATCGACCGAGCGCGACGCCGTCGAGCAGCGAGTACGAACGCACAGCACGCCCCTGCATTCCGTTATGCTGCGCCGCCGTGGGAATCGTGGTGCAGAAGTACGGCGGCTCCTCCGTCGCTGACGTGGAGCGGATCCGCCGGGTAGCCGAGCGGATCGCCGCCACCCGGGACAAAGGGTCGCAGGTGGTGGTGGTGGTGAGCGCGATGGGGGACACGACCGACGAGTTGCTCGATCTGGCGCGCAAGGTCTCCCCCGATCCGCACCGCCGGGAACTCGACATGCTGCTCACCGCGGG
>VBKL01000213.1 GCA_005879805.1 Deltaproteobacteria bacterium
CGGTTGGTGTATCTTCCGAGCCATGAAGCTCACTCCGCTCGACCTGCAGCAGAAGACGTTCCGCAAGGTGCGACTCGGAGGACTGGACGAGCGCGAGGTCCGCCTCTTCCTCGAGCAGTGCGCCTCCGAGATGGAGGAGCTGAACCGCAAGCTCCACAAGCAGGACGAGGAGCTGCGCCGCCGCGAGTCCCGCATCACCGATTACAAGGAGCGCGAGCAGCTGCTCCAGCAGACGCTCACCACGGCCCAGCGGCTGTCGGACGAGATGAAGGCGAACACCCGCAAGGAGGCCGAGATCGTCATCTCGGACGCCGAGCTCCAGGCGGAGAAGATCATCGCCAACGCCCAGAGCAAGCGCATGCAGCTCATCCAGGAGATCGACGAGCTGAAGCGCGCCCGCGCGGGGTTCGTGCAGCAGCTCGGCGCGCTGGTCGATTCGCACCGGGCGTTGCTCGATCAGGTCCGCGGGGAGATGCCCGACGCGAAGAAGGACACGCCCGTCTCGGACAACGTCTCGTTCCTCGCCCCGCCGACGAAGCGCGTCGACAAGAAGTAGCTCTCAGGCGGGGAAGATCCACAGCGAGTCGCGCGGGAATCGCACCCAGCGCGCTGCCTGCGACGGCGGCTCGGGCGTCCAGGCACGGATACGCAAGGGGCCCGCCAGGAACAGGGAGTCCCACCGCTCCCCCAGATAGACGGACGTCTCCAGCGTCGCCTGGATGGAGTTGTCCGCCGGCGTCTCGCCGATCTCCGTGCGCTCCAGCCGGATCACGCCTGTCGCCGGCCCGCCCGGCTGCACCGCGCCGCGTACCTTTCCCCACAGCTCCCACCCTTCGCCGGTGAGACGTCCTTCCTGGCCCCGCACCTCCGCAAGCGTTCCCGGCATGCGGTTGTTCGAGCCCATGAACTCCGCGGAGAAGAGCGTCGCGGGCTCGCCGTACATCTCTTGCGGTGTCCCTTCCTGCTCGATCTTGCCGCGGTCGAGCAGGAGGACACGGTCGGCGATGGCGAGCGCTTCGACCTGGTCGTGGGTCACGCACACCGCGCTGATCTGCAGGCGCTCGATGAGCTCGCGCAGCCAGACCCGCGCCTCTTCGCGCAGCTTGGCGTCGAGGTTCGAGAGCGGCTCGTCGAGCAGGAGAAGGTCCGGATCGTAGACGATGGCCCGGGCGAGCGCGACGCGCTGCTGCTGGCCGCCGGAAAGCTGGTGCGGATAGCGCTCGGCCATCCCGTCGAGCCCGATTTCGCTCAAGGCGGCGAGCGCCCGCGTGCGGATCTCGGCCGCAGGGACCTTCCGCAGCCGCAGCGGATACGCCACGTTCTCGAAGACGGTCTTGTGGGGCCACAGTGCATAGGACTGGAAGACGAGCCCGAGACCGCGCTTCTCGGGCGGGACCGCGGCGCCCGTCCCCGAATCGTAGAGGACGCGATCGCCTAGCGCGATCCGGCCTTGATCGGGATGATCGAGGCCGGCGATGGCTCGAAGGAGCGTCGTCTTGCCGCTGCCCGACGGCCCGAGCAGCGCGACCACCTCTCCCTTGCGAAGCTCGAACGAGACGCCCTTGAGGATGTCGTTCTCGCCGAGGCGCTTGTGCACGCCGTGGACGACGAGGTTCTTGTCACTCATGCAGGCGCACCCCCAAGCGCAGCGCGATGGCGAGGCCCGCGCCCACCAGGACGACGTCGATGACCGAAAGAGCAGCGACGGCGTCGACCGCTCCCGTCGCCCAGAGCGAGACGATGAGCGACCCGATGACTTCCGAGCCGGGACCGAGCAGGTAGACCGCCGTCGAGTACTCGCGGACGAAGATCATGAACACGAGCAGGAAGCTGCCGAGGAGCCCGAAGCGGATCAACGGCAGCGTGATGTTGCGCGCCACCTGCGCCTGCGAGGCGCCGGCGACGAGGGCCGCCTCCTCCAACTCGGGACCGACCTGGATCAGCGCGCTCGAGATGAGCCGCATCCCGTACGCGAACCAGACCACCGTGTAGGCGATCCAGACGGAGAAGAGGGTGCTGCGGAGCGGCGCGATGGGCTTGAAAAAGAGGAACAGCCAGAGGAACGCGAGGCCGGCAACGAGCCCGGGCATCCCTCGGGGCAGCATCACCAGGTAGTCGATCGCCTTCGTCCAGACGCTCTGCGAGCGGTGCGAGACCAGAGCCACCGCGGCGTAGCAGGCGACGCTCAGGGCACCGCCCACGACGCCGATGACCAGCGTGTTGACGATGCCGCGCACGAGGTTCGGGTAGTCGAAGAGATCCTTGAAGTGCTCGAGCGTCAGGACCTCCGTGAGGCGGACCCCTTCGCCCCACGAGGTCACCAGGGACCGGAGGAGCGCGCCCGAGAGTGGCACGCCCACGGTGACGATGAGCCAGAGGACGACGAGGGCGAAGGCGACCCAGCGGAAACCGCCCAGCGGCAAGGGCCGCCGCGCCATTCCCTTCCCGCGCATCGAGACGAATCGCGCCGCCACGCCGAGCAGGCGGCGCTGCAGGAAGACCAGCGGGAAGGCGATGGCCATGATGACGACTGCCACCACCGCCATGAGTTGGTACGAGGGCACGCCGAGCCGGTTCGTCAGCTTGTAGAGGTAGGTGGAGAGGACGAGGATCCCCTCGGGGTCGCCGAGGATGAGGGGTAGCCCGAACATCTCGAAGCCGAGGAAGAACACGAGCACCCCGCTCGAGACGATGGCCGGCCAGACCATGGGCAGGCTCACCGAGGTGGCGATGCGCAAGGGACCCGCGCCCGCGATGCTCGCCGCTTCCTCGAGATCGGAGGCCACCGAGCGCAGCGTGGCGCTCACGTACAGGTACACGTGGGGAATGTGGGTGAGCCCCGCGATGACCGTGATGCTGCCGAGCGTGTAGAGGTTCCAGGGCGCCCCGCCGAAGAGTTCCTTCGAGAGCACGGTGAAGAATCCCACCGGACCCACCGCGACGACGTAGCCGAAGGCGAGCACGACCGGCGAGAGAAAGATGGGGATGAGCAGGAGCGGCTCGAGCGAGTGCCGTCCCGGCAGATCGGTGCGCACGACCAGGAACGCGAGAGCGCTGCCGAAGGGAACCGCGATGGCTGCCATCCCCGCGGCGAGCACCAGGGTCCGGGCGAAGGACTGGTGGAAGTCCGAATCGGTGAAGACGAATTGAAAGGCCTCCAGCGACAGATGCGCCGAAGGTTGGAAGAAGGGCGCGTCGAGGAAGCTCTGGTAGAGGATGAGCGCGAGCGGCGAAACGATCGCCACCGCGGTCGCGAGCACGACCAGGGCGCGAAAAGGCCTCACCGGGTCACTTGGTGCCGATGGCTTGCTGCCACTTCTTGAGGAAATCGAGCCGCTTCTTCTGGTTGAGCGAATCGAGGATGTCCGGGCCGACGGGGATGGGCTTCAGCACCTGCCCCAGCTCCTTCTGCAGCGACGCGGAGGTCGTCTCGCCCTGCACGTCGTCGCGGATGGAGAAGAGGGCCGCCTTGGCGACCAGCTCCTGACCGCGCTTCGAGAGCAGGTAGTCGAGGAAGACCTTGCCCGCGTTGGGGTGCTTGGCCGCCTTCGGCAATACCGCTACGCGCGACATCACCAGCGTGTAGTCCTTCGGGTAGATGATGGCGAGCGACGGATCCTTGCGCTGCCGCGCCGTCGCATAGGAGCCGAAGATGTCGAAGCCGAGGAGGTGCTCGCCGGAGGTGATCCGCTCGAGCATGGCGCCGATGCTCGTGTACAGCTTCACGGACACGGTCCCAAAGGTCTTCGCGGTCTCCCAGAAGGCGGGATCGAGCTTCGAATCCTGTGTGATGAGGAGAAAACCGATGCCGCTCCGCTCGGGATCGTAGGCGGTGACCTTCCCCTTCCAGCGGTCGGGATGTTCTTTCAGCTGCTTGCCCAGCTCGGCATGGGTCTTGGGCACTTCTTCCGCCTTCACCAGGCGCTTGTTGTAGACGAAGGCGATCGGCTCGTAGGTAGTCCCGAAGGCCTGGTCCTTCCACACCGCCCACGAAGGAAGGTGCGAGGACTCCGGGCTCTTGTACTCCTGGGCATAGCCGTCGCTCGCGAGCTTCACTTGCAGATCCATCGCCGAGCTCC
>VBKL01000063.1 GCA_005879805.1 Deltaproteobacteria bacterium
CCCGGACCGAGGGCATTCGCGAGGCGTCCCGTTTTCCTCGGGCAGAAGCGCAAGCGCGCGCCAAGAGGCGCGCCGCGGACCGGTCGGGGCGAGCCACGTCCTCACGCGCGCCGTGGACGTCGGTCAGCCGCGATTGCGCCGCCTCGAGCAGGGCTCCGAGGAGAGCCTCGTCGGGCCGCAAGGCGCAGGCGTACCCGGCGGTCGCGGGGATGGGTCCCTCTTCGCGATCGATCAGGACTGCCGCCGCCACCGGCAGCGCGTCCGACAAGTCGAAGCAGTGCGCCTCGAGCCCTTCGCCGAGCAGGCGCTCGCGAAGCGCCGAGGTCCGCGGCGGCAAGGTCCGCTCCGCCAGCTTGCGCGAACGGATCGCGGCCGGATTCCAGCCGAGCGGCAGCGCACTGGCCAACCGATCGCGCTCGGCGGCCTCGAGGATGGCGTGCAACAGCGCCAGGGACCTTTGCGGATGCGAGCCCATTCCATTCGAGCTCCAACGAAACGCTCCGGGACCGAGGGAGGCGCTCCCCGGCGGCAAGCAATGCACGGCCTGCGCGGGGACCAGCACCTCGGTACCGGAGATCAGATCGCGCGCAGCGATCCAGGCGATGCGCAGCCCGCTCGAGAGAAGCCGCGGCGCCGCCACCTCGGCGGCATCGAGCCAGGCCCGCGGCTCGAGCTCGCGCGCGGCCGCGAAGTGGAGCGGAGAAGGAGCCTGCTCCGCCGCCCACAATTCGGCCGCCTCGGAGAGCGCCGCAGCCCGCGCCTCCTCCCAGCTTTCTCCCTTGCCGTTCGTGACCTGCAGCACGTGGCCACCGGGACGCACCGCGCACGCCACTTCGACGCCGGCGCGATCCAGTCCGGTCACGCGGGCGACGCGGGTGACACCGAGCGCGCGTTGCAAGGGTTCCACCAAGGGTGAATGGCGCGCCCGGCTGGAGTCGAACCAGCGGCCTTTGGCTTCGGAGACCAACGCTCTATCCAGCTGAGCTACGGGCGCGTGGCGCTCTCCCGTAGCCCGCCACCTGCCCCGACGTCAAGAAGTGCCGGGGTCCCTCGCGCAAGTCACGGTTCCTGCGGCGCCGCCGACGCGGCGGCTGCGGCGAGCAGTCCGATCCCGAGCGCGGGCGAGGCGCAGGCCGTCGGGATCCCCAGGGCCGCCGCGGCGCAGAAGCCGGCACCGGCCGCCGCGGCGATCACGGGCAAGAGACGCAATCGGCGGAGCACGGCAAAGAACAACAGCACCACCGCGAGGGGAACCATGCCCGAGGGGAGCACAAAGAGCACTGCCAGCGCGCCCAGCTCCCCGGTTGTTCCGGCCAGGCTCCGAAAGAGCAGCGCCGCCGCCACAGCGAAGACCACCTCGAGCGGGGACATCGTCGCCGCGAGAGCCATCGCGGCGAAGGTCGCGAGCAACAGCCCGAACCGCGCCTTCCGGAACGAACCGCGCAGGTGCAGACACACGTAGGCGGAAAGGAAGATTGCCGAGAGCGCGGCGAACCCGCGAAAGCCGGCCACGCGTGCGAAAGGTACCTGTAGCGGCGGCGCGAAGAACATCCGCGCGAGCCCGGCCGTGGCGAGCGCACCGAAGACGATCTGCGGCAGCCGGTATGGCAGCGAGAGCGATGCGTTTGCCGGCGCCGGTCCCGGGGCGCCCTCCGCAGCGGCGAGCTCGAGCCTCCGTTGCTCCGCCAGCACAACCAGCGCCGCGGCGCCGAGCGCCAATGGCAAGGCGACGATGCCCGCGAGCCGGCATCCCAGGAACGACTGAGCCCACAGCGCCGCGGCCCCGCCCGCCGCGGCCACCGCAGCCGTCCCGCGGTTCACGAGCCGGACTTCCCCATCTTCACCACCGCGCGAAACTCCACCTCCGAGACGGGCAACACGGAGAGCCGATTTCCACGCTGCAAGAGCGCCATTCCGGCAAGCTCGCGAGCGGTCTTCATCCGCTCGAGCGAGACAGGATGCGCGAGCTTCTCGACCGCCCGCACGTCGACCTGGGACCAGCGCGGATCGTCCGGCGACGAGTCGGGATCGTGGTGATCGTCCTTCGGGTCGAATTGTGTCGGATCCGGATACGCCTCGCGCACCACTTCGGCGATTCCCACCACCGCCTTCGGGTCCGTGTTCGAATGGTAGATGAAGACCGTGTCGCCCTTCTTCATCTCGCGCAGGAAGTTCCGCGCCTGGTAATTGCGCACGCCGTCCCAGCCGGTGGTCTTGCGCGGCGCGCGCAGCAGATCGTCGAACGAGAAGGTCGTCGGCTCCGTCTTCATCAACCAGTGGCGCACGCGCGCACTCTACACGACGACCCGTGCTCCGCGGCAAACGCATCGGATCGATAGTCGGCCGGGAACTTCTGCCCGGTATAGAACGTCATCTCCAGCGACGCCGAATGCGACTGGATGAGCACGTCCGGCGTCAGCACCTTGTCGCGCAACTCGGGATGCGCTCCCGCATGCCGCGGATCCTGGTTCGGACCGAAGTAGAACCACGGCCACCCATAGAAGCCTCCTTCGCGCACCCGCGTGACGTAATCGGGGACCAGGTCGTCGCCCAGGCCGTCGCGCTCGTTGACGGAGGCCCACAGATCCCCGGTCTGCGGATGGACCGCGATCCCGACTGCGTTGCGGATCCCCGACGCGTAGATCCGGAAGTGACCGCCTTCGGGATCGTACTCGAGGATGTCGGCGCGCCTGGTCTCGTCGGGGCGGCCACCCTCGTGCACGTTGGAGACCGATCCCACCGACACGAACATCTTCTTGCCGTCGTTGGAGAAGGCGACGTCGCGGGTCCAGTGTCCGCCGCCGTGCAACCGGCCGCCGGAAGGAATGTCGGGGACGATCTCCTGCTTCCCTCCGCGCGTCTTGAGATCGCCGTTCTGGTACGGAAACCGGACCACCTTCCCGGTCTCGCCGACGTAGACCCAGCGCGGATCGGGGCCGGGCGGATGGAAGGCGATCCCGAACGGCTTCTCCAGCCCCGAGGCGAAGACCTCGTTGCGCTCCGCCTTGCCCGCTCCTTCCTTGGCGCGAAGGACGCGGATGCGGCCTGGAGAGCTTTCCGCGAGGAACAGGTCGCCGTTCGGCGCGACGCGGACGAGGCGCGGGTTGTCGAGGCCGCTCGCGAACTCCTCCACCTGGAACCCGTCCGGCACGCGGGGCCACGCATCCTTGGGGCGCTTCACGATCCGGGCATCGTTCGTCGCCGAGTCCGTCGCGAACGGCCTGGGCAGGTCGGAGAGCGTGATGCGCCTGCGCACGCCAGGAGCGTCGGTGGTCCAATCTCCCAGCGCGCCCTGCCCGGTCAGCACTCGCCGCTGCGAGTCCGGCGGGGCGTTCTGGGCGAGCGAGCGCGTGCGAGCGCCGATGAGGAGGACTACGACGAAGCCGGCCGCGATCGTCGCGAGGATGCGCACGGGCGCGAGTCTACACGCGCGCGAGAGCTCCGAGCACCGGCCCTCCGTAGCCGGGAAACACGCTCGCCAGATCGACGCCGGAAAGCTGCGACCGCAGCGCCGCGCCGAGTACGGCGCGCAAGTCGGTGGTCACCGCCAGATCGCGGCCTTCGAAAAGCTGGTGTTCGGCGAGTCCCGGAAAGTTCCCGAGGACCTTGCCACCGTTCGCGGCGCCGCCGAGATAGAGCGCCACGCTGCCGTGGCCGTGGTCCGTTCCGAGCGCGCCGTTCTGGCGAGCGGTGCGGCCGAACTCGGTCGCCGCGACGAGCAGGACGTCGTCGAACCGAGGGCCCAGATCGGCGCGGAACGCGGCCAGCGCCTTCGCCAGATCGCCGAGATTCCGTTCGAGCACCGCCGGCTGGGCGGCGTGCGTGTCCCAGCCTCCCGCCTCGGCGAATCCCACCCGCAGTCCGACGTCGGCCTTGATGAGGGCCGCAAGGAGCCGCATCGACTGCCCGAGATAGCCGTTCGGGTACCCGCCCTCTCCGCCGCGCAGGCGCGCCTCGCCGAGCTTGCGCTCGAGCAACTCGACCGCCGCGAACGCTTCCTTCCCGGACGCACCGACGGGCTCGTCGGCGGCTCCGTCGTAGAGCGCCTCGAAGGCGCGGCGCGAGAGCGATCGTCCGCGAGCGCCTCCTGGCCCGCCGGCGAGCGGCCGCACTCGAAGCTGCTCGAGGGTCGCGAAGGCGAGGGCGCCGCGATCTCCCTGCAGGCTGCGCGGCAGGTGCTGCGTCACCGCCACCGCCTCGACGGGTGATGCGACCGCCGCCGTCCCGCGCACGGCGCGAGCGAGGAATCCGTCCTGGGTGTTCTTGACGCCCGGCGTGCCCAGCTCGAGGTAGTCCTGCGCGTCGAAGTGCGAGCGCGACGAATCCGGCGATCCGACCGCGTGCACGAATCCCAGCGTTCCTTCGCGGAAGAGGGGCAAGAGCGGCGCGAGCGCGGGGTGGAGCGAGAATCCGGGAACGGCGGCATCGAGCAGCCCCGAGGGCGGTACCAGCTGCGGCCGCAGTTGCGCGAGCCGGCCGTCGCCGTTCGGGACGACGACGGAGAGCCCATCGAGCGCCCCGCGCAGGAACAGGAACACGAATACCTTGCCCTTCCGCTCTTGCGCGAGGGCGCGGCGCGCGAAACCGGGAAGGAGGCCTCCGCCGAGCGCGGCGCCGGCGATCGCTCCCCGCTGAAGGAAAAGACGTCGCGAAAAGGTCATTTCATCGCCTCTGCAGCTCCGGTGCACCGAAGAGCAGCCCGACCGCCCTGGCCGCCACCGCCGGCGACTGCACCGGCGCCTCCCGAAGCTCGGCCAGGATGTACGCGCGGGTCTTCTCCGAAAGCGGCGGCGCGCCAATCCGGCCGCTGGCGCGATCGAGCACTTCCTCGGGTCCGCGCGCATCGCGGGACACCGCGGAGAGATCGACCCGCACGCCGTCGAGCTGTCCGGAGGCGAGCGCGAGCCCGAAGTCGATACGTGCGAGGAGAGCGCCCGAAGAGAGCCAGTTCTGCGCCGTATCGAGATAGCCGGTGGGCGGCTGGGCCGCGAAGAGCGGCTCGCCGATGCGGGCCACCGCGCGAAGGAGCGCCATCGGGTCGTCGACCCGGGCGTCGAGCGCCCGCACCGATCCGGCAACCAGCTCGAGGGGCGATCGAACCTTGGCGCGCAGGGCGCGGCGGCTCCAGAACTCGGGCGATTCGAGGATGGTTCGCAACACCGCGCGGATGTCGCCGCCGGTCTGGGCGAAGGTGCGCGCCGCGCGATCCACCAACATGTCCGGTGGATCGTCGGAGACGAATCTCCGGGCAAGTTTGCTTGCGACGAACCGCGCGGTGGAAGGATGGTGCACGAGCAGATCGAGCACTTGCTCGCCGTCGTCCTCGCCCTGCCCCTCCGCGATCTCCTTGCCGAGGACGCGCTTCGGCCCGAAGTCGTGCATGCGCGGCTCGAAGGCGAACTTCGGATCGCGCTGCGGTTCCTTCACCGTCCAGCCCGTGAAGCAGCGGGCGACCGCGACGACATCCTCCTGCGTGTATCCGCCGTCGACTCCCAGGGTATGCAGCTCGAGCAGCTCGCGAGCGTAGTTCTCGTTGATTCCGCGCCGCTGCCCGGAAGCGGGCGCCGGCCGCAATCTTCCCAGGCGCCCGCGCCGCTCCGCTGGCCTGGGTAAGGCGCTCCGCCAGTTGTCGAGGTAGATGAGCATGGCAGGGCTGTGCGCGACTGCGCGCAAGAGCTCGCCGAAATTGCCCAGCGCGTGCTCGCGGATGGTCCTCTCGTACGCGGGAAGGAGCGCCGCCTCGTTCATCTTCCCGGCGAAAACGTTGAAGTGGTTGAACCAGAAGTCGGCCATCACCTCGCGGAGCTGCCGCTCCGAGTCCACCGCGCGCACGAGTTTCGCTTCGGCGAGTTGCGAGACGATCTCGAAGCCCGGCCCGCGCCCGGCCTTGCCGAGCTGCTTGCGCAAATCTCCCCCGGCTTTGGGAGCCGGCACGGTGACGTCCGGGTCGGGCATCTGCGCTCCGGAGTCGGGGGGCGGCGGCGGCTCGTCCATCGCCTCGCCCGCCGCGGTGGCCTTGGTGGTCGATCTGCTCGGCGGGGCTGAGCTCCAGACCGGCCGCCGGATCTTCCCGGGCGGCTTCGCGGACCGCGCTCGCCACCGCATCAGGCGCGATGGGCGGTGTCGCATCCTTGCGCACCTCGCGCGAGCAGGCGGCCGCGGCGACGAGGGAAAAAGCCATCGCTACGAGTGACTGGCGCAGGGGGCGTCCTCCTCGCAAGAGCAGACACGGCCAACCCGGCGCAGGTGAAACGGCCCTTCAGCGCTTCAGCAGCCGCCGTACCCGCTGCAGCGACCCGGCCGCCTCCGGCACCTCGAGGAGCAGGCAGCCCAGAAGGTAGCTCACCCCGAACGCGCCGAACACGGCGGCCGCTCTCACCAGCGCCGCGAGGCGGCTCGCCCCGAGACCGGCCAGCGCGAACTTCACTCCCAGTCCTATCGCGCCGGCGATGATGGCGGCGCCCCAGAGCCGCGCGAGGAGCCCGCCCGGAAGCGCCGCCGGCCCCACCCGTACGGAAATGCCGCGGCGCAAGAGCGCATACTCGATCCACCCGGCCACTCCCGCGGAAGCGGTCAGTCCTACCGCCCCGAGCCGGGAATCGAGATGGAAGGCCCGCGGCAGCCAGAGACCGGCCGCGACCCCCAGCCCCGCCGTGAGCGCGACGCGGATTGCTGCATATTTCAAGGGCGTCCGGGTATCCCGCAGCGCATAGAAGGTGCTCGAATACAGCCTGGCCTGCGTCGCCGCGAGCAGCCCCACCGTCGAGCCGGCGAGGATCATCCACACGTACCGCACGTCGTCCGCGCTGAACCGGCCGCTGCGGAAGAGCGCCGCCACCGCGACGTCGCCGAAGGCGAGAAAGGCGATCACCGTCGGCACTACCGGGAAGGCGATGGCGCGAAGCCCCGAGGAGAGCTGCTTGTGCAGGGCCTCGCGCGTTCCTTGTGCCGCCGACATCGAGGGCAAGGAAGCCGCGGAGATCGACATGCCGAAGAGCGAGATGGGCAGCGTATAGAGCGTCTGCGCGTAGGCCAGCGCGGCAACCGCGCCGCTCGGCAACCAGGAGGCGATGACGTTGTCGATGTAGGCGCTCAGCTGAACGACTCCGCGCCCTGCCACGACGGGGAAGAAGCTGCGCACGACGTCGCGCACGTGTGCGTTGGCGCGGCCGAGCGAGAGCCGGAGCCGCCCGCCGAGGCAGGAAAGCATCGCGGGCAGTTGCACCCCGACCTGGAGCAGTGCCCCAACCACCGCGCCCCAGGCGGTGACGACGGCAAGATCGAAGGGTCCCATCCGGAATCCCCGTCCTCCGAGGATGAGCGCGGCGATCTGCGCGGCGCTCCAGACCACCGGCGCGACGTAGCTGAGGAAGAACCGGTGGTGGCTGTTGAGGACGCCGAGGCAGAACGCGGAGAGGACGAGGAGCGCGGTCCCGGGAAAGAAGATGCGGACGAGCAGGATGGTGAGCGCGCGCTTGTCGCCCGAGAACCCGGGAGCGATGGCGTCGATGAGATACGGCGTCGCGGCGACGCCCACCACCGTGAACGCGGTCGTGACGAGGCTGAGCAGCCCGGCGACGGCGCCGGCGACCTTGCGGGCTTCCTCCTCGTCTCCCTGCGCGCGGAGCGACGCGTAGACGGGGATGAAGGAGGCGCTGAGAACGCCTTCCCCGAGCAGGTTCTGGAGGAAGTTGGGAATCTTGAAAGCGGCGTTGTACGCGTCCGCCGCGTCGGAGGTGCCGAGGTAGTGACCGAAGACGCTCTGCCGGACGAGCCCCGCGAGACGGCTGAGAAGGATCCCCGCCGCGACGAAGGCGGCGCCGCCCTTGCGAGCCGGGCCTCTCGCCGGAGCCGCCGGAGTCGCCGCCACCTCCTGGGCCGTGGTGCTCATGGGCCGCGCAGGATAGCCGCGTGCGGAAAAAAAAACCGGCCGCCCCGAAGGACGGCCGGCCCGATGAAAACCTGCGTGAGGATGCCGTCAGGCAGCAAGACGGCGGCGGCGGAGCGCAAACAGACCGAAGAGCGGTAGCGCGAGCCATGCCGACTGGAAGCCGCTGCTCGAGCATCCACTCTGCGGGAAGCCGATGCCCGCCCTGCTGACCGGCGTGGTGCTGTTCGGCTCGCCCGGGTTCGTGGGCGCTGCGGTGCCCGAGGCAGAGCCAGCCGACGTCGGGTCCGCAAGGGTGCCCGGCGGAACGACGGAGTCGTGAGTCTTGCCCGCGATGAACCCGTCCACGTAGGCGACGCCGGGGGCGCCGTCGGTACCGTAGACGTGCGTGCCGTCCGGGTAGAGCAGGTTCGGGTCGCCGATGTGCGCGTTCCGGTAGAGGCCGATGGCCAGGTAGTTCTGCATGCCGGGGTACTTGTTCGAGCCGATGTGCTTCGGCAACACGTTCACGCCGTCGATCCAGATTTCCAGGTAGCCAATGCTTGGATCCGACGACCACTTTGCGTGCATGACGAAGTCGTGCCAGTGGCCGCGCACCAGCTCGGTGAGGCTGATGGTCTCGCGGCAGGCGCTGGTCGCCTGATCGACGAGGCAGATCTCGATGAACTTGTCGCCGCCCCGGAAGTAAAGAGGCGCGGACCCGGTCTCGGTACCGCCGTTGGAGTGGTGCCATTCGACGATCGATCCGCCGGGCGAACGCGCCGACGGTGTCCCGAGCTGATCCCACTTCGGGTAGCTGCCCACATAGTCCTGGGGCCACATCACCTGCCAGCGGTACCAGCGCTCATTGCCCTCGTCCTCCCACATCTGCAGGGGCGGGGTGAGGATGCTGCGCTCGTCGGAGTACGTCTTGTATGCATCTCCGTACTTCACCTCGAAGCGGACCGCGTGGTGCCCCTCGAACACGGGGTCGTCGACCACCTGGATCTGCTGCGGACGGATCGACTGCTCGTTGCACCATCCGTTGTCTCCGTAGCTGCAGTTGCCGGAGAGCGACGCGGCGCCTCCCTCGAAATTCCCCTTCCAGATCACGTCCGGATTGTCCGGATACGCGGGCGTGGCCGCCTGCGCTGCGCCCGAGACGAGGGCGACAGCGGCGAAACTCAGGGCGAGCTTCTCCATGAGACGTCTCCTTGGTTGGTTGCTTGCCGGAACGGCGAGCCTTCCCCGTTCCGGTCGCCCAACCCAGGGGACGACCGGCATCTTCCCTGGCCCCTGTACGGCTACGGGGCCTCTTCTGAGCGCTCATCGGTCTTGCGGGGCCTCTCGCCCCTGGCCGTACTACGTCCACGTACCTCTCGGATTGCTGGCGTACGGCAGATCGCTGCCCCGACGGCGCCAAGCGACCCCGAGCACGGCTCCTCGACTGGCGTGTTAGCGCATGGTGCGCCGGCGGAAATGGGACCGACCTGGCGCTTCGTCAGGCGATCGACGAGCGCGGATCCCCGAACCCGGTCAGGGCTCGTCGAACCGCGCTCGCACGTCTGTCAGGGTCGAATCGCTGGTGGCAGCGTCTTTCTCAGCCGCGGACGGGGATCCCGTGAATCACCGTCATGCCGCCGAGGGTCTCCACCTTCGGCAGGCTGAGCAGCGCGTAGTCGAGCGCGCAAAGGAGATCGACGAGCGGGCGCCTTCCGAACGAGGCGTTTTCGTAATCCATGTTCGGGAGGATGAACCGGGTCAGCCGGCCCAGGCAGGTGAAATGCCGCTTTTGCAAACCGCCGACGTGCTGCGAAATGATGCGGAAGTCGTTGGCCTCGAGCGGGCGCTCACCGGGAGTGGTCTCGGTGTGCACGGGGACCAGGAAGCGGATGCGACGCAACGTCGGATTCAGGTTGGTCGGCTCCATGAAGACGAGGCGTCCGTCGTCCTTGGTCCAGGACGCGAGCAGCTTCATGGTCTCGTCCAGTACCGGCAGCATGTGGTGGAGCACGTTGTCGCCGCACACGATGTCGAACGAGCCCCGGCGAAGCCTGGCCGTTTCCAGCGGAGAACAGACGAAGTCGATGGAATCGTCTAGACCGGTGGCGCGGGCGCGATTGCGGCCGAGCTCGATGGCCTTCGGCGAAACGTCGATGGCAGTGACCCGCGCACCGAGAGCGGCGAGGAGCAATGCGTCGGCCCCTTCGCCGCAGCCGACGTCGAGCACGCTCTTCCCGCGCAGATCGCCCATGACGCTGAAGTAGTATTCCTTGGGAAAGAGACGGCCCCCACCGCGATATCGCTCGATGACGCGGCGGTCGAGAGGCGCAACCGCGTTTGCACGCTGCGCAGCCAACCCGTCGAAGAATTCCGCTTCTTCACGCCACCGTTCTGCAGCTCCGCCGTTAGCCATGTAAGGGCCCCTCCCTCTTGATTCGCGAATGTGCGCACTCCACCGTGCGCAGCAATGGAAAATCGTTCATTACCCGAGCGGCGAGCACTTCACGGGCGCGCTCACCGCCGTGTTGTTTTCGTAGTGGCAGTCGCCGATCTTTTGCGCCTCGTCCACCACCGCGCGGACCGGCACCGAGACGCTCTGCGGAGGCGTCTTCCACGGAATGGTGACCTGCTCGCTTCCGCCGGGCACCAGCGTCGTCCTGGTGTTCGCCGTGCCGATCAGCGCCGGCCCGCCGGCGAGGTCCGCGTAGAAGTTCACGGGTACGCCCGGCTTCGCCACGATCGCGCCGCCGTTGTAAACGGTCGCCGTCACGGTGGCCTGACCCTGCATGCAGTTCGCGAGCTGCGGCTTCACTTCACAGATCGAGAGGTCGGGCGAGCTGAACACGCCCTGCCCCTGCACGTTCTGCCGGAAGGTGTTCGACTGGCCCGGTCCCCAGGAGAACGGCTCCGGGAACGGCAGCGAGCCATCCAGGTTCACATTGGTGACGTGATAGCCGTGCTGGTTCCAGACCGAGCGGGTGTTGACCCACTTGTCCGAGGGCGACGCCAGGGCCTTGAGCCCGACGTAGTCGGTGTCCGAGAGGAAACCCGGGCCGCTCGGCCAATCCGGGCAGAAGTAGTGGCAGATGTTGTTGTTCGGAACCAGCACCTTGGCGCGCCCGGTGCCGTCGATGTCGGCGACGATCGGCATCTCGTAGGCCGTGCAGGAGGCGTTCTTCTCCTGCACCAGCGCAGCGCCCGTCTTTCCGTCATAGACGCGGAAGAAGCACTGATCCGTGTAGACCACGTTCGCCTGGCCCTTCCCCTCGAAGTCGAAGACGGAGCTTCCCGTGTTCGAGGAGCAGTCTCTCGTCTTCGTGCGCCAGATGAACCCTTGCGGGCCCGGCTTCCAGACCACGTAACCACCCTGGCCTGCGATGCCGACCTCCGCCAGTCCGTCGCCGTCGAAGTCCGCGATGGTGGGCGCGCCGCCGCCGTTGAACTCGTTGGCGCAATCCGGATCCGCGGGCAGCGGGACGGGGTCGAGGATCAAGCCGCCGGTCCAGTCCTGGATGCGGAGGAAGCCTTTGCTCGCGACGGCGATCGAAGGATGCGGATCGTTGGTCTGCAGGCCCATGAGGGCGCCATAGCCCGCGAAGCTCGCCACCGCCGGGAAGCCGTCCGGGCAGAGATCCTCGAATCCGTTCGGGCAGATGCACACGTTGGAGCCCGCGTTCGGTCCCTGCGTCGCGCGGATCTGACCGTACGGGCAGTTGGGAGGACGCGCGGTCATCCGCACGCCCTTTCCTTGCCAGCCGAGTTGCGGCTTGCAGGTGAAGCCGGTCGGCGAGGAAGGATCCCGGGTCAGCTTGTAGGCGTTGTTGCCGGTGACGATCTCCGGGATGCCGTCCATGTCGATGTCGGCGATGATCGTCAGCGGGCCGTCGCCGTTGCCTCCCACCGTGTCGGGTCCCGATGGCGGGAACGTCTGCGCGCACATCGTCTTGCCCGTCGCGCCGTCGTACACGCCGACGCCCACGATGATCTGGGCGCTGGGCGTATCGGGCAGGAGGCGCGCGATCGCCGGGCCACCCCACCACACTCGCGGCGAAGGCTCGCCCGTCGCCGGATTGCCGCGGTTCACCCACAGGACATTTCCGTCGCCGTCGAAGGCAACGAGGCCGCCGTGGGAGTGCGCTCCGGGCTGCGCGGTATCATTCGGATCCCACCCGCCCGTCACCAGGCAGAGGGTGCCGTCTCCCTTGCAGTCGCCGGCAGCGATCGACGAGTTGGCGTCGACCACGTGATCGAAGCTCTTCGGGAAGTCCTTCGGGGCGGTCCAGATCGCGGACCCGTCGGATCCGCGAATGGCCCGCATCAAGCCCAGAGTCTCGAGCGCAGCGTCCTTGGCACTCGCCGTGAACACCGAGAAGGTGTTGAAGACGACGGCGGGCTCGGGATCGTCCTTGTGCAGCCGGATGACGACCGGGGTCGACATCACCTGCGAGACTTCGGGGAAGAGGACGTCGCTGCGGGGCCTGCCACCGATGACTGGGTCGTCGGGGCCTAGCGGCGATTCGAAAGGCCACCACCAGGCATGGATCGGCGGTTCAAACGCGCCATGAGGGATGAAGATGCAGGCCGGGTCGGCCGGCTTGCATTGCGCGGTCGCGGGAAGGCACTGGCCGTTCGCGCAGAAGGTACCCGCCGGACAACTGACGCTGGCGCAGGCGTTCGCTTGCTGCTGGGTCGGCGGAACGGAGCACGTTCCGTCAGACTGGCAGCGCCCGTCCCCGCAATCGGAATCCTTGCTGCACCGGTTCTGGCCGGCGACGCTGCCCGAACCCGGGTTGCCGCTCCCGCAGGCCGCAGCCATCACCACAGCCAGAAGCAGCCCAAGAAGCCCCCGCCCACCCATCGCCCACCTCCGCCCGCACGTACGGGTTGCCGCCAAAGAGGTGGTGATCGGCGGACTTGGTGGCAAGCGTCTCCTCGAAAGCCCGCTGTCCGCTGTGCGACACGCGCCCTCCTCGACCGACGCAAGTAGCGAATCCTGAACGGTTTCGCCGATTTATGACCTGTGGGTCAGAAATCGCTTGCGCATTGTTGACCCGCGGGTTAGGAACGCGGCCACGAAACTGACCGCTCGGTCACCATCCCGCTGCCTCGCTGGTCGAGACCCGCAACCGATGCCACGACACGCAGACCCCAACGCCAAGGAAGCCCTGGTCGCCGCCGCGCGCGCCGAATTCGCCCGCGGCGGTCTGCGCGGGGCACGCATCGAGGACATCACCGCGGCCTGCGGGCTCTCGAAAGGCGCCTTCTACCTTCATTTCGAATCCAAGGAAGCGCTCTTCGGCGAGCTGGTGCAGCTCTTCCAGGCGCGCATGTCCGCCTGCGCGACCGACCGGACCGAGTCGTTCCGGAAGTTCGCCGAGGAGCACGGTCCGGTGGGGCCACGCGACGTGCAGGAGCGGACGCCTCGCTACCAGGAGCTGGTCGCACTGGACGTCCGGCTCGACGAGGCAGCCCTGGAAGCGATGTGGGAGTACCGCGACGTCCTCGGAGTGCTGGTGCGCGGTTCGCAGGGAACGCCGTTCGAAGGCGCGCTCTGGGAGCTGGTCGACGTCGAGGTCAACCGCGTCCGCAAGAGCTTCGAGGACCTGCAGTGTCAGCGCACCTGCCGCACTGACATCCCCGGCGAGCTCTTCGGCTCGCTCATCGTCGGAACGTACCTGCTCCTCGGCATCCGCATGACCCGCATGTACGACAAGCCCGACCTCGCCGCGTGGGCGGCGCAGCTGCACACCCTCATCAACGAAGGCAGCCAGCCGGTGGATTTCAAGAACTCCGTCGCAAGGAGCAAGCCGTGAAGATCTCACGCCGCGCAGTGATCGCTTCTACCTTCTCGCTCGCCGCTCTCGCGGCCCTGCTCGTCGCCGCCACCGCGCAGGCGCGCGCCGGAAAGCCGGAAGTCCGCCCCCAGGGGCAGGCCCCGGCGGGCCCGGCCGTGCAGCTCGTCGAAGCGCGCCCGGTCCAGACCACCGCGCGCGAAGAGGTGAGCGGGACGCTCGATCCCGCGAAGTCGCTCAAGGCCGGCTTCGAGGTCTCGGGCCGTCTCGCGCGCATCGCGGCGAAGAAGGGCGCCGCCGTGGCGGAAGGCGCGCTCGTCGCGCAGCTCGATCCGGAGCTGGCCGACGCCCAGGTGCAGCAGGCGCTGGCCGCGGTGAAGGCCGCCGAGGCGCAGGCCGCGATGGCCGAGGACACGGCGCGCCGCCAGTCGCAGCTGCAGCAGAAGGGCACCATCTCCGACTGGCAGAGCAAGACCTCGACCTCGCAAGCCGCGACGGCCGACGCGCAGCTCCAGGCGGCGCGCGCCCAGCTCGCCCAGGCCCGCGCGACGCGCAAGCGTCACGACCTGCGCGCTCCCTTCGCGGGCGTGCTCATCGATGCTCCCGACCAGGTCGGGGCGACCGTCTCGCTCGGCAAAGAGCTCTTCACGCTCGAGCAGCTCGATCCGCTGGTCCTCCGCCTCACCGTTCCCGAGACCGCTCGCGCCCTTCGCCCCGGCACCAAGGTCCACGTCGAAGCGGTGGGCGGCAGCGCGCGCACCGACGAGGCGGTCATCAAGAGCATCATTCCGTCGGCCGATGCGGCCACCCGCCGCATCCCGGTGGAGGTGTCGGTCCCCAACGAGGACGGCCGCTTCACCGCGCACACGCTGGCCCGGGCCGTCCTGCCGCTCGGCTCGCCGGAGCAGGCCGTCTCGGTTCCCGCCACCGCCCTCGCCTCGGTGGGCGGCGATCACGTCTTCACTCTCGGTGAAGACGGCCAGGTCAGCCGCGTGGCGGTCCAGGTGATCGAGCGCGGTCCCAAGGAAGTGATCGTGAAAAGCGATCAGCCTCTCACGCGCGTCGTCGACTACCCGGCGGTCGATCTCGCCGAGGGCACCAAGGTCTCGGTGCGGTAGCCCCGCTCCCGTTTCGAAAGCTAGAGGAAAAAGCCCATGTCGATTTCCGACGTCGCCATCAAGCGCCCCGTCTTCACCTCCATGATGGCGCTCTGCCTCATCGTCCTCGGCGTGCTCGGAGCGAAGAGGCTCGGCACCGATCTCTACCCGGACGTCACCTTTCCGGTGGTGACGGTGACCACCGTGTACCGCGGCGCGGGGCCGGGCGAGATCGAGACCCAGGTCGTCAAGCCCATCGAGGACGCGGTCGCCGGCATCAGCGGCATCGACAAGATCCACTCCTTCTCGCGCGAGAACTCCGGCGTGGTCTTCGTCCAGTTCAAGCTCTCCGAGAGCCTCGACCGGGCGGTGCAGGAAGTGCGCGACAAGGTGGCGCTCGCGACCGGCAAGCTTCCCAAGGACGCCGACGCTCCGGTCATCAGCCGCGTCGACATCGGCGCTGCGCCGATCCTCACCTACGCCGCGAGCGCGAAGCTGCCCTCCCAGCGCCTGCGCAAGCTCATCGAAGACCGCCTCCAGCCGGCCCTGCAGCAACTCGAGGGTGTGGCCGAAGTGCGCGTCACCGGCGGCGACGTCCGCGAGATCCAGGTCGACGTCGATCTCGACAAGGCGAAGGCCGCAGGCACCAGCCCCTTCGAGATCGCGCAGCGCATCGGCGCCGAGAACCTGAATCTTCCCGCCGGTCGCCTCTCGCTCGGACCGACCGAGCTCACCGTCCGCACGCTGGGCGAGTTCCAGAACGTCGAGGAGATCCAGAACCTCCCCGTCGCCACTTCCAGGAACGGCTCCCAGGTCCGCCTCGGCGAGGTCGCGCGGGTGACCGACGGCGTCGCGGAGCGGCGCACCATCGCGCGCCTGAACGGGCAGGACGCCGTCATCGTCGAAGTCGTCAAGCAACCCGGCTCGAACACGGTGCAGGTCGCCGACGCGGTGAAGAAGGCCCTCGGGCCCGTCTCGCAGAGCATCGGCAACGGATTCAACACCACGCTGCTCATCGACCAGAGCGAGCTCATCCGGGCGAACGCCGAGGAGGTCTACGTCGCGCTCTTCTTCGGCGGCGCGATGGCGGTGCTCATCATCCTCCTCTTCCTGCTCGATCCGCGCGGCACCTTCATCAGCTCGCTCGCCCTGCCCACCTCGGTCATCGGCACCTTCTTCGTCATGTACGTGCTCGGCTACACGCTGAACCAGATGACGCTGCTGGCGCTCTCGCTCGCCATCGGGCTGCTCATCGACGACGCGGTGGTGGTTCGAGAAGCCATCACGCACCGCCTCGACAAGGGAGAGGATCCCGCCACCGCCGCTTCCAAGGGTACGAAGGAAGTCGGCCTGGCGGTGCTCGCCACCACCTTGACCCTGGTCGCGGTCTTCGTGCCGGTCGCCTTCATGCCCGGCATCGTGGGCCAGTTCTTCAAGCAGTTCGGCCTCACCATCAGCGCCGCCGTGCTCATCTCGCTCTTCATCTCCTTCACCCTCGATCCGATGCTCTCCGCGCGGCTCGCCAAGCAGCGCAAGCCGGGCGAAGTGCGCAAGGAGGTCGCCGTCGCGCGGGCGCTGCGCCTCGCCTTCGAGGCGACCGAGCGCGGCTACGAGCGCGTCCTTCGCCTCGTCCTGCGGCACAAGTGGATCTCGTTCGGCGTCACCGTCCTCGTCACGGTGGCGGTCTTCGCCGGCACGAGCGGGCTGCGCAGCGAGTTCCTCGCCGTCGAGGATCGCGCCCAGTTCATCGTCGACCTGCAACTTCCCGACTCGGTGAGCCTCGATCTCTCGGCGCAGCGCGAGCTCGAGGCCGAGCGTGCGCTCAAGACCATTCCCGAGGTGACCGACGTCTACGGCATCGTCGGTCTCAACGGCGAGGCGAACAAGGTGAAGCTGCGCGCGCTGCTCACGCCCAAGAAGTCGCGCAAGCGCGGCATCGTGGAGCTGAAGGCTCTGGCCCGCGAGGCGCTCGCCAATCTCCCGGCCACTCGCGTCTTCGTCAGCGACCCGCCTACCATCGAAGGCCTCGGCGACTTCTTCCCCGTCATGGTCCGGCTCACCGGGCCGGATCTCGAGGTCCTCGAGCAGCAGGGCAAGTACGTCGCCGACGTGCTGCGGGCCATTCCGGGAACCGTCGACATCAAGATCGACACCAACCCGCCCAAGCCGGAGCTGGCCATCGCGGTGGATCGCACCCGGGCGGCCGATCTCGGGCTCTCCTCGGCGCAGATCGCGACGCAGCTCCGCCTCGCCATCGATGGCGAAGTGCCGGCCAAGCTGCGCGAGGGCAAGGACGAGACCGACATCCGCGTGCGCCTCGCAGAGCGCGACCGCAACAATACCGACCGTGTCCGCTCGATGGATCTGTTCTCGCCGCGGGGCACTCGCGAGGTCTCCGACGTCGCGAGGGTCAGAATCCAGGACGGCCCCTCGGTCATCGAGCACGAGAACCGCGAGCGGCAGATCGGCGTCTACAGCCAGCTCGGCGCCGGCGGCGCCCTCGGCGAGATCGCCCAGAAGCTGCAAGCGGAGCTGGCCGCGCACCCGCTTCCGCCCGGCTACTCCATCATCTACGACGGCCAGATGAAGACCTTCGGCGAGCAGCAGGACGCTTTCGCCGGCGCCTTCGCTCTCGCCTTCGTCTTCATCTTCATGGTCCTGGCCTCGCAGTTCGAGTCGCTCAAGCACCCCTTCACGATCATGGTGTCGCTGCCGCTCGCGCTGGTCGGCGCGCGCCTCGCCCTGCTCCTCACCGGCAAGAACCAGAGCCTGGGAGCGATGATCGGCATCATCCTCCTCATGGGTCTGGTGACCAAGAATGCCATCCTTCTCGTCGACGGGGCGCTGCAGAACATCCGCGACGGTCACTCCGTCGACGAGGCGCTCGCCCTCGCCGGCCCGCGCCGGCTGCGTCCCATCCTCATGACTTCCTTTGCCATGGCGATCGGGATGGTACCAACGGCTCTCGGCACTGGAACCGGCAGCGAGTTCCGTTCGCCGATGGCCATCGCGGTCATCGGCGGCGTGATCACCTCCACCGCTCTCACGCTGCTCGTGGTACCGGTCATCTTCGCGGGAGTGGAACGGATGCGGATTGCTTCCGTCTCTGCTTTCCTGTCGAACCTGTTCCGGCGCAGGCCAGCCACCCGTTCCCTCACCCCAGAACACCCTGCGACCGACGCCGTGGTCGAGGTCTCCTAAACGGATAACGACATGCAATTGCCAGGTTCCAGCATCGCTCGTGCGGTCGCAGTAGCCATTTTCCTCGTCGCGGGCGCGTCCGCCGCCCAGACGCAGCCCCTCGCCCAGCGCCAGCACCGTGTGGTGTCCCTCAAGGAAGCGCTGCAACTCGCCGCGCAGAAGGGTCCCGACGTGGCCGCCGCCCGCGCCCAGGCGGATGTGGTGGGCGTCGGAGTCGAGCGCGCGTACACGGCCTGGAAGCCCGACCTGGTAGCGACCGGGACCTTCGATCACACGAGCGCCCCGCAAATCTTCGACCCTGCGAAGCTCGGATTGGCCGGTCCGCCGCTCGAGATCGTGGGCGCCAATTCTCGATTCGGCACTGTTCAGCTCTCGCAGCCGCTCTTCACGCCCCAGGGGCTGTTCCTGCCGGGCGTGGCGAAGAACGCCGCCGATGCCGCGTCGAAGGGCGCCGACGAGGCGCGCGAACAGGTCTTGCTCGGCGTCGCCCGCGCCTATCTCGGACTGCAGAGCCTGGAGGGATTGCTCGACGCCGCCCGCGACGCGGAGCGTGTGGCGCTCCGGCGGGAAGAAGATGCCAAGTCGCGCATCGCCGCGGGCACCGACGTGGAGATCGCGCTCCTCCGCGCGCAGACCGATACTGCATCGGCGCGGGTGCAGATCGCCACCCTGGAAGGACAGCAGGCTTCCCTCTTGCCCACCCTCGAAGCCTTCACCGGCGAGGCGATCGCGCCCCAGCCGCTCTCCAGCGCGCCTTCGCTGATCCCGGGTCCGGCGGAAGAGGCGACCCAGCCGTGGGAGCGGACATATGGCGTGCAGAGCGCCATCGCGCAGGTCCGCGCCGCGCAGGGCTCGGTGAAGTACGACGACTACCTCTGGCTTCCGAGCATCGCCGGCGTGGCGAAGGGGAACTACAATTCGAACGCCGGCTTCGCGGGCACCAACACGAGCTACGATCTGATCCTCAACGTCAGCATCCCGCTTTACGATCGCGGCATCCGCTACACGCAGTTGCACGAGGACCAGGCCCGCCTGCGCCAGGGGGTCGCGAATCTCGCTGCCACCCGTGCTCGGGCGCGCGCGGCATGGGAAGGCGCGCGCGCGAATCTGATGTCGAGCGAGGTCACCCTCACGCAGGCGAACTCGCAGGCGATGCTCGCCGCCCGGGCCCAGGAGCAGGTCGAGGCTTCCTATCGCGCAGGCGTCGCGACCTCGCTCGATCTCACCGACGCCGACAACAAGAAGTTCGCGGCCGCGAGCGGCGCGGCGCAGGCCCGGGCGACGGTGGAAGTGCGGCGCGCGGAGGTGGCCGCCGCCGAAGGACGCCTGTTCGACGATCTGGGGCGGTAAGCCAGAATCGTCGTCCCTACCGGCAATGGGCGAGAGCGCGGCGATAGTACGCGCGCGCCTCTTCGCTCTCGCGCTGCACCTGCGCGCGTACGGCGTCGCACGATTTTCCGCCCGAGCGGATCGCGAGGTGTTCCGCAGCGAGCGCCCGGACGCGGGAGTCCTTGGCGCCCTCGAGGATCGAGGTGAGCACCGCCGGAGCCTGGCGGCGGGAGGTCACTTGCGAGAGCGCCCTCACGGCGGCGAAGCGCACGTTGATCGGCTCGCTCTCCCGCGTGCCGATCTCGCTGAAAAGGCGCTGAGCTTGCGCGCCGTCCAGCGCCGCCAGACCGTCGATGGCCTTCGCGCGCCGCGTAGGAAGGTCATCATGGTTCTTGACGATTTCTTCCAGCATCGGGACCGCACGAGGCCCGAGCGCCTTCCATTGGTTGGCATGGATAGGAGTGTCGATGCTGCCCAGGTAGGCCTTCACGTGCTCGCGCACGTCGTCGTCCGAGAGCTCCGTCTTGGGCGTTACGTCCACGTCTTGCGCAGGCGCTGGCTTCGGTGGGGGCCGGATGGCGCCCGGCGCCGCGAGAATGGCCGCGAAGAGGATGCTGAGCATTGGCAATCTCCTTAGTGCACGGCCGGATTGCCGCGGACGACCTGGCCCTGCTGCGGCGAGAAGGTGCCGAACGACGAGTCGTCGAGGAGCCAGAACATCAAGAACTGCGATCCATCGCAGGCGCCACCTTTGTTGCAATCGGTCCCGGTTACCTCGGTCGGCACTTGCCCGGGCGGCAGCGTCGGGTTGTTGGCCGCGCATTTCGCCCGCGACGCCACGGGCGCGCACTGTCTGCAGTCGCAGGTACCCGTATCGGCGATCGGGTCGAAGAAGTCCCCGAACGCTTCGGTGGGGTGGTAGAGGCCCATGTAGTGCCCGCCCTCGTGCCCGGCGATGTACGCGGTCACGTCCGAGCCGCAGCGGTTGAAATCGATCGAGCTGCCGCAAACGCCCCTACCGATGTTCGAGGCGTTCACCACCGCGCCGCTGTGGACGGTGCCGGAGAAGCTGGACGGTCCGGGGATGGTGCCGTCGATGCCCACCACCGAGCCGACGCCGCCGCCCGAGGCGGGTTGCGTGATGTCGTCGACGAAGAAGAAGTTGAGCGCGTTGCCCGGCAGCGAGAGCGTGAACATCTGGTCGAGCTCGTCGCACGGCCCCGTCTTGTCCGCGGATACGCCCGTCGCAAACCTCGCCTTGGCCCAGGTCGGCACGTCGTAGAGCGTGACGTTGCCCAGGCAGAGGCCGGCGCGAGAGTAGATGGTCTGCAGCGTCGAGATCATGCGCGTGAAACCGGGACTCACCTCCGCAGTCGCTGCGGTGAAGTTGTTCGTGACTAGGTAGATGCCCACGTCGACCGGCGCCTGCGCAGGCACTGGTCCCGGACGGGTGACCACCGTGATGTCGTAAGTGCTGGTCGTGCTGGCGCCGGAAACGCAAGCGAGCCCCGGCGGAGGATTGGCGCACTCGTTGGCGAAGTCGCTGACCGTGAAGCTCCACGTTCCAGGCGGCACGCCGCCAGCGAACAGCGAAAGCGCTGCCGACGTGTTGGGGACGCTGAACGCGCCGGTGGACGGCGACAGGTCGTCATAGACCGCGAGCGCAGTCGAGATATCGTCGGGAAGCGGCGCGTTGTCGTCGTAGAACGTCGCCCCGCTAGGGTCCTTGACGATGAGGGGGACCACGGAATTGGGCACGGTGACGTTCTGCCCACTGAAGCTGAAGGTAACGTCCCCGGTCTGCGCATTCACCGCCTGTGAAACGATGCTGAACCCGCCCGTGTTGGTCGGAATGTCGAATGGCACCACATTTCCGACCGTCTTGACGCCGATATGATTCACTTGGCCGGCAGGCAACGCGCTTGGCGCGACGGGTCGGAGGCACGCCGGGGAGGCGCCCGGGTCGGTCGCGGTGACAGACCCTGTGCTGATCACCGGCGCGCTCGCGCAAGCCACCTCCCCCGTGCTCAGGCATCGGTTCTGCCCGCTCACGCAGGTCTGACCCGAAGGACATGTCGCAGGTGCGGCGAGGGACAGGCAGCCGTTTGCGTCCGCCGTGCAGGTCTGGACCTGCGCGCCCGAGCACTGCGTGGCGCCCACGTTCGGGCAGGTGTTGGTGCAGGAGACGCACGCGTTGGCGGTGGCGCTGCAGAACTGCTGCGCTCCGCACGCGACGGGGGCGGAGAACGTCAGGCAGCCGTTGGTGTCGGCCTTGCACGTCTGGAGCTGCGTACCCGAGCACTGCGTGGCACCGACCGCCCGGCACGGGTTCTTGCAATCGGGCCCGCTGCCACAGGCGATGATGCCTGCGAACGCGACGGCAAGGCAGACAAACGGCGCGCGATCCATGGACGGCTCCCTTGCGGCGGCGGCGAAGCCAACCCTGTAGCACAGGACGCGAAGTAGAACGGGGAGCCCAAGGCCAGACCTGGTCGATACGTCCGGTCGTCGCCAGACGGCTTCGGTCTGCTAGGTGAACAAGGTGAAAACCCCGGTCGCCACGATGACTACCGCCCAGACGAGGTCGAGGTTCACCCACGCCTTGCGCAGGATGGCGAGGCCGAGCTTCTCGTAGACGACGATGGCCACGGCCCCCATGACGAAGAGCATGGCGGCCGTATGAACCAGCACCGCGGCTGCGTCGCGGGCGATCGATCCGCCGCCCGCGACGTGGTGCAGATGCGCGGCGTGATCCGCACGGGCGCTGGCGGGAAGCGCGATCAGCACCGGAAAGAGCATCAGTCCCGCGCCGTGCGCGGTAGCCATGAGGAACGACCAGAGGGCAAGCTCGCCTTTGCCGATGCGCATGCCGACCCAGCGCGGATGCGATCGCGGGCGGATGAACTTGAAAAGGCCGAAAGCGATCAACGCCAGCGCGCCGCCCGTCCGGAGCGCGCGGGGCGGCGCGAAGGCCGCAACGCCGCCGACGATGGCAACGACGAGCGCGATCGACACCGCGTGGCCGAGCGCGATGGGAAGGAGGGCCTGCAGGACGGACTTGCGGCTCTTCTCCTGCAGGCCGAGGGCGACCGCGAACAGCCAGCCCATCCCGGGATTGATCCCGTGGTAGGCGCCGAGGAGAACGAGCGCCAGCCACGGCCATGCGTCTCTCACGGATAGCAGTACGAGTCCGACGAGGCGTCTCCGCCTTCGAGCCTCACCTGGTGGGGGCGCTCGCCTTCGAACGGCACGAAGAACTCCGGATCGACCGAGATCCCGCCCTCCTGGTTGGCATCGACCTTCGCCATCCAGCCGCGAATCCCTTCCGGATAGAACTGCGCGTCCCACGAGGCATAGAGCGAGTTGGTCAGGTAGACGCGGCGGCCGTCGCGGCTCACCTCGACCATCTGCGGCCCGCCGTTCAGCTCGCCACCCTTCGCATGCGGTGCGTGCGAGACGATGCCGCCCATCCGCACCGTGCCCGCAAGGCGCGGATTGAAGGGGTCGCTGACGTCGTACTGGCGCAGCTCGCCGGTTCCCCAGCAGGAGACGTAGAGGAACTTGTCGTCGAGGCTCAGCTCGATGTCGGTGACGAGCGGCGGAACGGCCTTGAAGGGCTGGAGCGCCGGCGGAAGCTTGGAGGCGTCGGCCGGCTCGGGCGGAATCTCGATGACCTTCTTGATCGCCCAGGCGCCGTTCTTGAGATGCCAGACCCAGATCGAGGCGGAGAGGTCCTTGATCGACACCACCACGCCGACGAAGCCGTACGCCTTGGTGGGATCGTGCGCGGGCCGGAGCTCCAGCACCATCTGCTGCTCGGCGCCGAGGTCGAGCGCCTGCAGATGCTTGCGCTTGCGCAGGTCCCAGACGTGGAGCGAGTGGCCGTACTTGCCCCCGACGAGCAGCTCGGGATTGAGGCCGTTCTCGACCATGTTGGGAGTTCCCCACTCGCTCGTGAGCAGGGTGTCGTAGCCGAGGTGCCAGGCGAAGTCGTAAGCCAGCTGCTGGGGACCGCGATCGACCTCCCACCTTCCCATCACCTCGAAGCTGTCGTGGTCGAGGACC
This sequence comes from Deltaproteobacteria bacterium, assembly GCA_005879805.1. Lineage (GTDB taxonomy): Bacteria > Myxococcota > Myxococcia > Myxococcales > 40CM-4-68-19 > VBKO01. The sequence goes on from VBKL01000063.1 coordinate 23,355, forward strand.
ATGATGCCGCCGGGGCCGTTCCCGTCCGGCGCGCCGAGCGCGCCGACGTAGATTCCATCCGGCGCGCAGTGCACGGTGTGCAGGCGGCTGTACCCGGCCCGCGACGCCACGGTCTCCGGCTCGATCACCTTCACGATCTTCGGTTTGCGCGGATCGGGCTTGGTGTCGATGACGTGCAGTCGCGAGGAGCGCAGCCCCGGAACGAGCAGGTATCTGCGCTCGACGTGTGGATGGGGCGCGTACGGACAGAGCGCCGAGCTGCAGGCATTCCAACCGAAGTGGTGGACCTCGTCGCCTTCGTTCGGCATCTCCACGCGCCCGACCACCGTCCCGTAGGTCGGCGAATCGGGCGCGACGTCGACGACGCAGATCGCGTCGGCCGATCCCTTCTGCTTGGGATTGAGCGCGGAGACGAAGGCATGGCGCTCTGCCGGCGCTTGCATGGCAAGGCGCGCCGACGGGTAGAAAGTCGGATCGGGATTCCACAGTGGCATGGCGGTCCTCCCCGTTCGAGAGCGATTCTCGTCCCACCGGCGGCCAAGTCAAGGCGCGGTCTTGATTCAGCGGAGATGATCGGGTTCGGCCGACGCGGAGCGCGTCTTCAATCGCGCGACGATCTCCGATGCCAGCGGATACGCGGGATCCCTGCGCTGGCGAAGGCGGGCGAGCCGCTCTTCCATCTCCACGAGGAGCGCGTCGGCCCTGGCTGTGTCACCGGCGCGGCGATGATGCTCGACGAGGAGCCGCCATGCCTTCCAGGAATCGGCCTGCACGGCGCGCAGCTCCTGCGTCCTGGTCTCGTCGGCGTACCAGTCGAACATCCGGATGCGCAGGAGCCGCGCGTGGTCCGCCCGCAGCGCGAGTCCGATCTGCTCCGGGGTGGCGGAGGCCGCGTCGAAGAGCGCGCTCCGCTCGGGAAGTGGCGCGGGCCGGCGCGCGATCGCGCTCGAGGGGCATAGCGCGGCGAACGCCTCGCGCTCGCGCCGTTCGCGGGCCGCATCGCCGAACATCGCGCTTCCGTGGATCTCCGCAAGCGTTCGCAGCGCCGGCGCGAAGCGCGGATCGCGCGCGAGGATCCGCTCCATCGCGGCGACGGCCTTGCTCGTGCCGCGCCCGAGGTGCGCGCGGCCGGCGAGGTACTCGTAGAGGATTTCGCCCGGATGATCGGCGGCCAGGTTCTGGTATTCGCGGAGCATCCCCTTGAGGTGCCCTTCTGTTCCTCTGTCGAACACGGCGTCCTGGTAGCGGAGGTGCACGAACAGATCCGCCGGGAGCTTCTCGCGGAGCGCGCGGAGCGACGCGAGCGCGCGCTCCAGATCCTCTTCCGCGACGAACGGCGACGCCGCCTCGTCGATGGCGCGCCGCACTTCGGGCAATGGCTCGCAGGGCGGCTGCCGCGCAGGTGCGGCAGCCACCCAGACGAGGGCCGCGAATGCGATCGCGAAGCCCATCCCGCCCTACGTCAGAGTGCGCGCAGGAAGTTGAGGATGTCCTGCTTCTGCGAGGGCGTGAGCAGGTTGTTGAACCGCGAGATCACCGTGTTTGCCTCGGAGCCCGTGCTCGAGTGCTCCTGGATCGCTTTCATGAGACCACCATTGCCCGGTCCGGCGCGGCCGTCGTGGAGGAAGAAGATCCGCTGGCCGGCGCCCCAGAGCGGAGCGCTGCGGAACTCGTCGCCTCCGGCGTTCCCCTGCGACACGCCGTCGGCGAGACCCGTCCCCATGTGGTGGACGGCGAAGTCGCTGAACGGGTGGTAGGTCACGTTGGTCTGGCCGGTGAGGACCGACTCCTCGCTCACCATCGTGGTCGTGTGGCAGAGGTTGCAGCCGACGGAGTTGAAGAGCGACTGGCCGTTCAGCTCGGACGCGGTGTTGATGGTGGTCGCGGGCGGCGCGAGCAGGCGCATGAAGTTCGCGAAGTTCACTGCGTCGGACGACAGCTGCGCCAAGGTCCCGGTGGTGGAGGTACCGTTGAGGAAGTGGCTGTGATCCTCGGGGGTGGGATTCGCCTCGCAGTTCTCGTCGCCGCCGCGCTCATTCTGGAACAGCTCGTTGGTGACGCCCTGCTCGACGTTGTAGGCCTCGCCCGCGAAGATGAGCAGCGACTTGTTCTGCGCCTTCCAGCCGAAGCGGGTGATGGACCCGTCGTTCCCGTTGCGGTTGAAGTGCCCTCCGATGCCGAAATTGGCTCTCTGCGTGGCGGTGCTGGCGAACCTGCTCGTCAGCTGCTCCTCGGAGGCAAGGATGAACGAGGGCACGGTCTGGTTGCGTCCAGCCAGGCGATCCAGGGTGGCGAAAGCGATCTGCGGATTGGACCTTCGCACCTGACCGAGCGTCGGGTGCGGGCTGGTCCCGCCGACCGCCGGCTGCGCGTGGCAGGAGGCGCAGCTATTGGCGTTGAAAGTGGGACCGAGTCCGCTGCCATCCTCGCCCGCAATGCCGCCCGATACCGAATCGATCTCGGCGAAGACCGCCTTGGCGTCGTTGAAGGCGGAGACCTCGACGGCCGAGAGTCCCGCGAGCGGTCCGCCGGCATTGGCGACGCCGCCGCGCGGTCCGGGATCGACCTGGGCGTACGCTGGTATGGCGAGAGCGAGAAGGGGAAGCAGTAACGACAGCGAATGCGGCTTCGGCCTCGAGCGCGTCGTGCGCATCGTGTCCTCCCTTTTGCGATCAGCCCCCTGCGGCCCGCCCGCGCTACGCTCGCGATAATCGAGTGTCAATCTCACCCGATAATTATTCGCGAATTTCTCTTGCCGTTCGGTAGGCGAACACCGGATACCGGACGGAGGTGCGATGAGGTTTTCCGTCGTAAATCCAGATGATTGCAGATATTGCCAAGCATAATAGGTAAGACCTGCAAGTTTGCGGATCGGCACACGAAACCGGGACCGCTTTACCGACCCGAGGTTCTGGCGGAAACTTCCCGCGCCCGATGGCGCTCTCGCTCGACAAGGACGTCCTGCTCTTCTTCGAGGACGTCGATCGCGACACCTTCGTTCGCGGCGATCGCCGGCTCCATCGCTTCTTGCGCAGGACCTGGTACCTCGCGCGGTCCGGGCGACCCAAGGTCACCGGATTCGAGATGTGGTTCTTGCTCTTGAAGAAAGCGCTGAAGAAGGTCGGGCGCCGCGTCCACGTGAACGCCACCTCCCTGGCGCGGCGCAATCCCGGCTTCCCGGTCGGAATGGTGGGCTATCCGCACATCCTCGACGGCTGGTCGCTCCCGAACCCCGCGGTGCTCGGTCCCGGCCTCATCGACCATCCCAACGTGGCGCCGGACCTCATGAAGGATCCGCGCTTCAAGCTCTACGTGGTGACGAGCGACTGGTACGGGGCGATGTTTGCGAAGGCGTATGGCGAAGAGCGCCTCGCGCCCTGGCACGCCGGAATCGATCTCGAAGCCTGGCCGGATCTCGCCGGCCATCCCAAGGACGTCGACCTCCTCGTCTACGACAAGGTGCGGTGGCGTCGCGACGAGCTCGAACCGGGACTCGTCGCGCCCATCCTCGGGCTCGCAACCGCGCGCGGACTGCGCTGCGAAGTGCTGCGCTATGGTCGCTACGATCTGGCCGGGTACCGATCGCTCCTCGCGCGCTCGCGCGCGATGGTCTTCCTCTGCGAGCACGAGACCCAGGGACTCGCGTACCAGGAAGCGATGGCGTCGAACCTTCCCATCCTCGCCTGGGATCCCGGCACCTGGGTCGACCCGCAGGCGAAGAGCCACGACGCGAATCCCATCCCCGCGTCGTCGGTGCCGTACTTCGGGCCCGATTGCGGGGAGCGGTTCCGCGACGCGAGCGAGTTTCCGGCGGTCTTCGCGCGGTTCTGGGAGAAGCTGTCGCGGTACAGGCCGCGGGGGTTCGTGCAGCGGGAGTTGTCGCTGGAGGGATCGGCTCGGTTGTATCTGCGGCATCTCGAGCGTGCGGCACGGATGTGAGCGTCAGCGCCGCGAACGACCTCTGCTACAACCCGCCGGTGGCCGAGGCCCTCCAGACTCCTCCCCGCCCGCCAGCGGGCGCCTTCGCCGTTCTCCGCCGCCCGGCCTTCCGCTACCTCTGGGCCGCCTCCCTCCTCTCCAACGTCGGCAACTGGATGGAGGCCGTCTCGCAGTCGTGGCTCGTGCAGCAGCAGACCGCCTCGCCGTTCCTGGTCGAGCTGCTCGCTGCCGCCGAATTCATCCCGGTCGCGATCCTCGCCCTGCCCGCCGGCGCGCTGGCCGATCGCTACGACCGCCGCAAGCTGCTCCTCGCCGGCCAGACGATGATGATGGTCTTCGCGGCGGTCCTGGCGGTGCTCACGCACCTCGGTCGCGCCACGCCCGGCAACATCAGCCTGCTCGCCTTCCTCGAGGGCGCGGCCTGGGCCTCGGTGATGCCGGCCTGGCAGGCCCTGGTTCCCGCGCTGGTGCCGAGGGAGGAGCTTCCTTCCGCCATCGCGCTCAACTCGGCGCAGTTCAACGGAGCGCGGCTGCTCGGGCCGATGATCGCGGGCGGCCTGCTCTCGGCAGCCGGCGCCGCCCTCGTCTTCGACGTGAACGTCGCCAGCTTTTTCGGGATCCTCTTCGTCCTCTCCCTGGTCCACTTTCCGGGAAGGCCGTCTCGCGCCGTGCCTTCCCGGCCCGGAGTCCTGCAGCGCCAGACGGCCATTCGCGAAGCGCTCTCCTTCGCCTGGCACGAACCGGGCCCGCGCCGGCTCTTGCTCAGCCTTTTCATGTTCGCGCTGCTCGCGGCGCCGGTGCAGGGCTTGTTGCCGGTCTATGCCGATCAGCTGCTGCACGTCGGAGCGCACGGGTACGGGGCGCTCCTTTCCTGCCTCGGCGCCGGAGCGATCACCGGCGCGCTCACTCTCGCGCGCCTTCCCGCCGACTACCCGCGCCACCATCTCATCCCGCTCTCCATGCTCGCGTTCGCCTGCTGCGCGCTCGTCTACGGCGGCTCCACCCATTTCCTCCTCTCCGGGCTCGCGCTCGCTGTCGGCGGCGTGTTCTGGGTCTGGTCGCTCGCCTCCGCCAGCACGGCGATGCAGCTTCTCGTCCCCGATCGCCTGCGCGGCCGCGCCATGAGCATCCTCGCCCTCGCGAATACCGGAGCGCTGCCGCTCGGACACCTTCTCGGCGGGACCCTCGCTCATCTCTTCGGAGCTCGGCAGGCGACGCTCTTCACTTCGGCGTCGCTGGCCGCGTTCGCGCTCTGGTCGGCCATTGCGCGCGAGCCCGGCATCGACGCATTGCCGCCCGTGATGGCGGCGAGACCGCGCCGAGGATTCGCGGAGGCCCTCTGGGAAGCCCTCACCGCGTCCTCGCACCGCGCACAGGAGATCGAGCCCGGCCTGCCTCCCGGCGCCGCCGAGCCGCTCGACGAGTGATCCATGCCCGCACTGTCCCAACCGACCCTGCAAGGAAGCCATGTCCGTCTCGTGCCGCTGTCCATGGGCCATCTCGACGATCTGGTGCGGGTCGCGGCGGGACCGCGCGAAAGCTATCGCCTGACCATCGTCCCTGAGGGCGCCGAGGCGATGCGCAAGTACGTCGAGACCGCGCTGGCCTTGCGCGACAACGGAGCCGCGGTCCCCTTCGCCACCACCCGGCTCGCCGACGGACGCATCGTCGGATCCACCCGTTTCGCAAACCTGGAGTATTGGGCCTGGCCGTCCGGACCGCGCGCACCCCCGGAGCCTCCCGACGCGGTCGAGATCGGCTGGACCTGGCTCGCCGCCGACGCGCAGAGGAGCGCCATCAACACCGAGGCGAAGCTCCTCATGCTCGGCCACGCCTTCGAACAGTGGCGAGTCCGCCGCGTGAACCTCCGCACCGATTCCCGGAACCTCCGCTCGCGCAGTGCCATCGAACGCCTCGGCGCGAAACTCGACGGGATCCTCCGCGCGCACATGCCGGCGTCGGACGGGGGAGTACGCGACACGGCGACGTATCGCGATGATCACCTGGTTCAGCTCGGGGAACGGGTACGCGCCGATGAGCGAGATCACCTCGCCGCGCAGCCCCAGCTCCTCGCGCACCTCGCGGAGGACACCCTCCTCGGGCGACTCTTCCTTCTCGAGGAAGCCGGTCACCAGGCCGTACCACTTCTCCGGCCACTCCTTGTTGCGAACGAGCAGCACCGTCCCGCCGTGCTCGATGAGCGCGGCCACGACCGGGGTGGGATTGTCGTAGAAGACGTACTCGCAGCCATCCGCTTCGCAGCAGAGACGAACCCGCCCTTCGACCTTCTTCGGCCGGAGCGGAGCGGCGCAGGACGGGCAGAACTTCATCTCTCGCATCGCAGAAGCCGATCCGTTGCCAAATGGCACTCGCAATGTCAAATCAGCGTCGTGCGGCCGCGGCTGTTCACCTTCGACGTTTTCGGAACGATTGTCGACTGGCGCGCAGGCCTCCGGGAAGCGCTCGGATCGCAGCCTCTTTCCGACGCCGATTTCGATCGCTTGATCGACGTCCAGGGAGAGCTCGAGCGAGGTCCGTTCCGCCGCTATGCCGAGCTCGTCGCCGAGAGCCTCGCTCGGGTCCTCTCCGTACCCCGCGCGGAGGCCGACCGCATCGGCGCGGGCGCCGGTAACTGGCCGTTCTTCCCCGACTCCGCGGCGGCATTGCGCAAGCTCGCCCGCATCGCGCCGTGCGCCGCCACCACCAACAGCGACCGCGCTCACGGCGAAGACGTCCAGCGCGCGCTCGGCCATCGGCTCGACGGCTGGATCTGCGCCGAGGACGTTCGCGCCTACAAACCCGACCGCCGCATCTGGGAGGTGGCCGCGGAGCGCATGCGGGTGCCGTTCGGACGCGAGTGGTGGCACGTGTCCGCCTATGCCGATTACGACCTGCGCACGGCGGCGGAGCTCGGCCTCACCCGCGTTTTCGTGGAGCGCCCGCACTCCCGGCCCGGCGCGGCCGAACACTCCGTTCCGGATCTGGCCGCGCTGGCCGATCTCGCGGAGAAGTCCTGATTACACGATCGAGCACCTTGGCGACTTCCGCCGCCGCCCTCCCCGCCAGATCCGCCGCGTCGAGCGACACGAGCTTGCGGTCGCGAACCAGCCACCGTCCGTCGACGATGGTATCGGTCACGTCGGTCTTGCACGCCGAGTAGACGAGCGTCGAGTGCGGGTCGGGTCCCGACGGCGCGAGATGCGGGGCGGAGAGATCTACTACGGTCAGGTCCGCTTTCTTTCCCACCTCCAGCGACCCGATCTCGCTCTCGAGACCCAGCGCCCGGGCGCCGCGGATGGTGGCCATCGCCAGCACCTCGCTCGCCGGCATCGCTCGGGCTCCCCCGCGCGGGAGGTGCAACGTGCCCGCGAGCCTCATCTCGTGGAAGGCGTCCAGCGTGTTGTTGCAGGCGGCGCTATCGGAACCGAGGGCGACGTTCACGCCTGATCGCAAGAGGCGGGGCACATCGGCGATCCCGCTCGCGAGTTTCAGATTCGCTCCCGGGCAATGCACGGCGGTGGCGCCGCTCTCCGCGAGGATCCGCACTTCCCCGGCATCGAGGTGCACACAGTGCGCGATCGCGGTGGCGGGCCCGCACAGCCCGACGCGGCGTAGGAAAGCGACGTTTCCCATCCCGGTGCGCTGGCGGACCCTGGCTACCTCGTCGCGGTTCTCGCTCGCGTGCGTGTGCACCATCCACCCGCGCCGCTCCCCTAGCTCGGCCACCCGCCGGAGAAGCTCTTCCGTGCAGGAGAGCGCGAAGCGCGGGCACAGCGCCCAGCGGATCCTTCCCTCGTCCTTGCCGTGCCACCTCGCTCCGAGCCGCTCGGCGCCGGCGAGCGCCTGGGACGTCGACTCGCGCAGGCCCTCGGGGCAATCGGGCGCATCCATCAGGCACTTCCCGCCCGTGTATCGGAGGCCGCTGTCGAGCACCGCGCGCAGGAGCGCGTCGGTGTGGTGCACCGTGCCCATGTCGAGGATGCAGGTCGTGCCGGAAAGGAGCAGCTCCGCGATGCCCAGCCGGGCGGAGAAGCGGAGCGAGCGCGCGTCGTGCGCCGCCTCGAGGGGCCAGATGCGGCGCGAAAGCCAATCGAGCAGCTCGAGCCCGTCCGCCTGGTTGCGAAAGAGGGTCTGGCACAGATGCGTATGGCTCTGGACGAGCCCGGGAATGACCAGCTTTCTGGCGCAATCGAGGACGGCGGCCTTGGGCGGAGCGCGGAGCCGCGGCCCGATCCGCGCGATCCTTCCCTCCTCGACGAGGAGATCGGCGCGGACGACGCTCCGGGCCGGGTCCATGGTCACGAGGGTGCCGCCGCGGAGGAGCATCGTGCGCCGGAGAGGCAACATGCGCCGCGAACCTAGCAGGTGGCCTCGCGGCTGGCGCCGGGTCCGCCGACGACTTACAAGGAACCCGTGATCCCCCTGCGCGACACCATCCCGTCACGGACCGCGCCCATCGTGACGGTCGCGCTCATCGTCATCAACCTCCTCGTCTTCCTGCACGAGACCGCGCTCGGACCGTACCTGCCGCAATTCGTCTACGCGTACGGCCTCGTGCCGGCGCGCTTCGTCTACTGGCGCGGCAATCCGCTCGACCCCGCCCGCTTCGTGCCGCTCCTCACCAGCATGTTCTGGCACGGCGGCTGGCTGCACCTCATTGGCAACATGCTCTACCTGTGGATCTTCGGCGACAACGTCGAGGACAAGCTCGGGCATTTCCGCTTCGTGATCTTCTACATCCTCTGCGGCCTCGGAGCGGCGCTCTGCCAGGTGGCGCTCTCTCCCGAGTCCACCATCCCCACCGTGGGCGCGTCCGGCGCCATCGCCGGAGTCCTCGGCGCGTATCTCGTCTCCTTCCCGCGCGCCCGCGTCGTCACCTTCATCCCCATCTTCATCTTTCCCTGGATCGTGCAGATTCCGGCGGTCCTCTACCTGCTCTTCTGGTTCGGCATGCAGTTGCTCTCCGGGGTCGCCTCGCTGAACGTTCCGGAGGGGACGGGCGGGGTCGCCTGGTGGGCGCACGTGGGAGGGTTCCTCGCCGGAATCGTCGGCGTGTTCGTCCTCGCGCCTTCCCCGCGCAGGAGCGTCGCTCGGGAACTTCCCCTGTGAAATCTACGTCTCCAGGTGACCGAAACCGCGCCTCGCGCGTCCGGAAGGACAGGCGAACCATGCGACTCGCGTTCCTGCTCCTGCTCGCTGCCGCAAGCTGCGCCGACGCCAGCGTCCGCAAGAGCGGCGTCTCGGCGGAGTGCCGCAACACCTCGGACTGCCCCCAAGGTCTCATCTGCTCGCGCGGCATCTGCGAAGACGTGAACCCCTCGCTCCAGTGCCGCGACGACAACGAATGCCCGACGGGACAAGACTGCGTGAACGGCTATTGCGAGGCGCCGCGCGGCACCCGCCCCCCACCCCAGAGCCGGCGCTGAGAAATCGTGACTTGACGGCCGCCACCGCGAGCCCTTACACGGGGCGCCCATGATTGGAATGGTTGACGCGATCGCCGCCTGCGAAGGCGTGCACGACCGGGGCTTCACATTCGTAAACGGGAAGGGTCCGGGGGCGGACCTGGTCCTCAGTTTCCACGAGCTTGGCATCGAGATCCGCCGCCGCGCCGCCCACCTGCGAGCGCTCGGGCTCCACAAGGGCGACCGGGTCGCGCTGGTGGTCCCCGGTCGGACGGATCCCGTCGATCGAGAAGATGGTCGAGGTGAAGGATCTCGCGCTTCCAGCGCCCGCGGGCGCGAGCGACGAGCGGGCGCCGATCGATGATCCCGACCTGGCCTTCCTGCAATTCACCTCCGGCTCGACCGCCGCGCCCAAGGGCGTGATGGTCACGCACGGGAACCTGAAGGCGAACTGCAACGCCATCCTCTACGATGGAATCCAGGCCAAGACGCCCTGCGACGACGTGGCGGTCTCGTGGCTGCCGCTCTACCACGACATGGGTCTCATCGGCTGCGTGCTCTGCCCGCTCGTCGCGAAGATGCCCGCCGCGTACATCCCGACGCTCGCCTTCATCAAGAACGCCACGCTCTGGCTGGAGACGATCCACAAGCACCGCGCCTCGCTCACCTTCGCGCCCAACTTCGCCTACGCGCTCGTCACCAAGCGCGCCAAGCCGGAGCAGATCGCGCGCTGGGACCTCTCCCGGATGCGCGCGTTCGGATGCGGGGCGGAGCCGATCAATCCCGACGTGATGCGCGCGTTCGTGCAGGCCTTCGCGCCGGCGGGAGTGCGCTCGGAGGCGCTGCTTCCCGCCTACGGCATGGCGGAGGCGACGCTCGCCATGGCGTTCCTCGGCATTCGCGAGCCGCTCCGCACCGACCGCATCGACGCCTCCGCCTATCACGGCGAGCAAAAGGCAAAGCCGATCTCCAACGGCGCAAACGCGCTGGAAGTCGTCTGCTGCGGGCGTCCCTTCCCGAAGCACGAGCTTTCCATCCAGGACGAGACCGGCTGCAAGCTCGCCGACCGCGAGGTGGGCGAGATCTGCTTCCGCGGCCCCTCGGTCGCCGCGGGCTATTTCCGGAACGAAGAGGCGACCCGCGCCGCCGGCATGGGGACCAACGGTGGATGGCTGCGGACCGGCGACCTCGGCTACATGGTCGACGGCGAGATCTACGTCTCCGGACGACTCAAGGACATCCTCATCGTCAACGGCCGCAACTACTACCCGCAGGCGATCGAGTGGCTCCTCGACGATCTCCCAGGGCTCCGCAAGGGCTCGACCATCGTCTTCTCGCGGCCGGGCAAGTCCTCGGAAGAGGTGGTGGTCGCGACCGAAACGCGGGAGACGGATCTCCCCTCCTTGCGCGCCGCCATCGTCGCCAAGGTGAACGACGAGATGCAGCTTGCGGTCGCGGACGTCGCCTTCGTCGCGCCCGGGGCGCTGCCCAAGACGTCTTCCGGTAAGCTGCAACGCCGCAAGACCCGCGACCTCTACCTTGCGGGGAAGCTCGTCAAGTCGGGTACCCGTCCTTCGGGAACGCGCCTCCTCGCGGCCCGCCACGCCGCGGTGGCGCTGGTCGGACGCGCGCGCCACATCGCTCGCGGCTGGTTCCGGTAAGCGGAGGAGCGGGCTTTGCCTGCGACGGGCGGAGGCCGCAGGCCGGAGCATAGGAGTCAACCAAGATGATCGACGTCGTCAAGCTCTTCAAGGAAGCCGCGCTCGAGGTCGACAACCGGAAGCTGGACGAGGTGAGCTCGACCTCGATCATCTCGCAGCTCGGCATGGACTCCGTCGCGCAGATGGAGCTGGTGAGCTGGTTCGAGGAGCGCCTGCGCGTGCGCATCCCCGACGAGGAGCTGCAGAAGATCCGCACCATCAGCGATCTGCGCGACGTGCTCGCGCGCCTCTTGCCGCCCGGGACGCAGATCGCCGCTTAGAGCCAGCCGGCGCTCCGGTACCACTCGACGGCCTCGGCGACTCCCTGCGCCCAGCGGACCCGCGGCGACCATCCCAGCTCCTCGCGGGCGCCCCGTCCCTCGCAGACCCAGTGGCGCTGGCGAAGCTCGCGCACCTTGTCGAGCGTGAGCATCTGCGCCGTATTGGTGACCTTCCCGTAGAGCTGCGTCGCGGCCGCCGCGGCCTTGATCACGCCGATCGGCAACCCGAAGCGCACGAAGGCGCGCTTGCCGATCGCCTTCTCGATGGCGTCCAGGGCTTCGCGCCAGACGAGGACCTCGCCATCCTCGACGAAGTAGGCGCGGCCGCTCGGGACACCGTCGCTCGTCGCGGCGCGGATGCAGGCGGCGGCGCAGTCGGCGCCGTACACGACGCTCAGCGTGTTGCGGCCGTCGCCGGTCATGGGGAGCACACCGTTCTTCACCGAGGTGAAGAAGGCCAGGGTCTCCTTGTCGCGGGGACCGTAGATGAGGGGGGGCCGGATCACGGTCACTGGAACGCGGTCCTTCGCGGCGAGCACCGCCTGCTCCGCGGCGAGCTTGCTGCGCCCGTAATGAGTCACGGGCCGCGGCGTGGCGTCGTCCGGAACCGGCTTGCCGTCATCGCTCGGCCCGACCGCCGCGAGCGAGGAGACATAGACGAACCGGCGCAGGCCGGGGGCGTGCGCCTCGGCGGCGGCGAGGAGGTTCTTGGTCCCCTCCGTGTTGACCGCAAAGAACTCCGCGGAATTACGCGCCTTCACGAGGCCCGCAACATGGATGACGGCGTCCACGCCGCGCATGGCGGCGTCGAGCGAGGCACGGTCCTCGATGGCGCCCGGGGCAAATTCAACCCCTGGTAATTTTTCGAGAATCTTCTTGTCGGAGCGCGGCCTGACCAGCGCCCGCACGGTATGGCCCCCCTCAGAGAGGCCCTCCGCCACATACGAGCCGAGAAAGCCCGATCCTCCGGTCACGAGCACCCGCACGGCGCGCACTGTAACCGACCGATCCCGCGAACCGTGGCCGAAAGCGAATCCTCCAGGTCCCATAGGGTTCCAAACAACCGTCCGAACCTTGACGTAAGGCGGCAAACGGGCCTAATCAGCCCGCGCAGCCGCTCCCCTGGCCCGAAAACGCGGAGGCCCGAACCGTTGGACGTCGCGATCGTCGGACTGGGCTGCAGGTTCCCTCAGGCTCGCGATCCGGTGTCCTTCTGGGACCTCGTCCGGGACGGCCGCCTGGCCTTCACGGAGGTTCCCGCCTCGCGCTGGAACCACGCCCGCCTCTTCCACGACACATCGCTGCGGATTCCCGACAAGGCCTACATCGCGCGTGGGGCCTATCTGCCCGAGGAAGACATCCGCGAATTCGGGGCGCTCCATTATGGAATCGCGCCCCGGCGCGTCCAGGTTACCGACCCCCAGCACCGGCTCTTTCTCGACATCGTTCGCGCCGCCATCCAGGACGCCGGCTGGGAGCGGAAAGGGTTTCCGAAGGAGCGGGCCGGCGTCTACGTCGGCGCGAGCGTCAGTGAATTCAAGGAGATCCTGCTCGCCCGCGTCCGGGCGACGCAGCTCCTCGACGGGCAGTTCGGCCGGCGCGTCGACGGGACGCTCGCGCAGGAGCTGGAAGCGCTGTCCGAGGACACGGTCGCCATGCGGGCGTTCACCATGCCCGGCGTCCTCCTCAACCTGAACGCCGCCATCGTCTCGCAAACCTTCGACCTGGGCGGGCCGTCGCTGTCCATCGATGCGGCCTGCTCGTCCGCCCTCGTCGCGGTGCACCAGGCCGTGCAAGGGCTCCGCACGGGCCAGATCGACGTCGCCTTCGCGGGCGGCGTCTACCTGAACTTCCTCCCCGACAACCTCATCGCCTTTTCGCGCATCGGGGCCATCTCCCGATCGGGCGAATGCCGGCCGTTCGACGCCTCCGCCGACGGGTTCGTCATGGGTGAAGGCGCCGGCGTCGTCGTCCTCAAGCGGCGGGAGGACGCCGAGAAGGACGGCGACCGCATCTACGCGCTCATCCGCGGGATCGCTTGCAACAACGACGGCAAGAGCGAAGGTCCGATGACGCCGCGCCGCGAGGGACAGCTCGAAGCGCTGCGGGCCGCGTATCGCGACGCTGCCGTGGCGCCGGACAGCATCGGTTACGTCGAGGCGCACGGCACCGCCACCACCGTCGGCGACATTGTCGAAGTGTCGGCGCTCGACGCGCTCTATCGCGAGCAGGGCTGGACGCCGGAGCGGAGCGGAAGGACGGCGCTCGGCAGCATCAAGGCCAATTTCGGGCACACCATGTCGGCCGCCGGCGCCGCGGGCCTCATCAAGGCGGCCCTCTCGATTCATCGGGGAGTCCTCGCCCCGCAGCCCTCCATCTCCGAGCAGAACCCGAAGCTCGGGCTCGACAGCGGCCCATTCTTCCTGGCCCGCGAAGCGCGGCCCTGGGAATCCGCCGGACCGCGGCGTGCAGGCGTGAGCTCCTTCGGCTTCGGCGGCACCAACGTGCACGTGGTCCTCGAGGAGGCGCCGCCCCCGCGGCGCGCGCGCACACGGGCTCCGGGGGCGCGACACCGCGCCGAACTGTTCCTCGTTTCCGCGCCGACGCCCGCGCTCGTGGCCCGGCATGCACGCGAGCTCTGCGCTGCGCTCGACGGAGACCTCGCGTCGATCGCGCGAACGCTCGCCTCTCGCACGCCTGGGAACGCCCGCCTGGCGGTGATCGCCGATTCGGCGCCAACCCTCCGGGAGAAGCTCGGCATCGCTGCGCAGGCCATCGAGGCGGGGACCGCGGGCAAAGGTCCCGTCCAGCTCGCACCAGGCTGTCTCTTCGGGCAGGGTCCCTTTCCGGAAGCGAAGATCGCCCTGCTCTTCGCCGGACAAGGCGCGCAGCGGGTCGGCCTGCTGCGCGAGGCCTACGACGAGATTCCCACCTTCCGCGAGGCTCTCGACCGGCTCGACGAGGCGCTCGGGCCAGAGGTGCACGAGCGTATCGGCGGCACCCTGAGGTCGTTCCTCCATCCGGCGGCGAAGACGCCGGAGGCCGAGGCGAGGCTCACCGAGACGCAGGTGTGCCAGCCGGCGATGGCCGCGGTGGCCCTGGCGCTGCACGCCTTCCTTGGCAAGCTCGGCGTTCGCGGAGACGTCTTCCTCGGCCACAGCCTCGGCGAGTTCGCGGCGGCCGCGGCGGCGGGGATGATGTCTCCCGAGGACTGCGTGAGGCTCGTCGCCGCTCGCGGGCTCGCCATGATGGCGCTGCCCCTCGCGGATCGCGGCGCGATGTTGAGCGCGGCAACTGACGTAGAGACCGCGCGGGAGGCGGCGCGCGCCGCTTCCGCGCACGGCACGGTGGTGGTCGCGAACGTCAATCATCCCGGCCAGACGGTGCTCTCCGGCGAGACTCTCGCGCTCCGCGCCGCCGCACAGTGGCTGGAAGGGCGAAGCATCGCCGTCACCTGGCTCGACGTCTCCCACGCCTTCCACTCGCCGCTCGTCGCCGGCATCGCGGACACGATGCGCGGGATCGCCTCCGCCTTGCCGCTGCGGCAGCCTCCGGGAGCGGTGCTGAGCGCCGCGAAGGCTCTGCCGTACCCCGCGGATCCCGAAGAGGTCCGGCAGATCTTCGTCGAGCACGCTACCGCTCCGGTCGATTTCGTCTCCACGCTGCGCGCGGCAGCGGGGCTCGGCGCTCGCCTGTTCGTGCAGGTGGGAGCGGGCAGCGTGGTGGCCTCGTTCGCGAAGGCCACCCTTCCTGCCCGGGAGCGGCCGGTCTGCGTCTCGCTCGCGAGCCGCGAGGAGGACGGGCTTGCCACCCTCGCCACGGCGGTCGGTTCACTCTGGACGGCGGGCGTTCCCCTCGAGCCGCTCGCGCTCTTCGAAGGGCGCGAGGCCGGTCTCGCCACCTTGCCCCCCGCGCCCATCGAGACTCAATCCTACTGGCCCATCGAGCGGACGGAGCGATCGGCGCAGCCGATCCGGGCCGCCGCCACAGGAGAATCCATGCCCGCGAAGGACCAGGACGGCGTCGTCGCCCTCTTCCGGGAGCAGGTCGAAGTCCTCCACGCGCACGCGCGCATCCTGGAACAACAGGCGGCAGCGCTCGCGGGACGCGGCATCAAGGTCCCCGTCACAGAAGCGGTGAACGCGCCCGCTCCGGTCGTGCCGCTGCGCGCCGCGCCCCTGCCCGTGGAGCCGAGCCGCGCCCAGGAGGAGAGCCCGGCTCTGGTTCCGCCGCCGCGCGTGCGCTTCGACGAAGTTGCCGAGCGGGTCCTCGCCTCCGTCTCGCGGATCAGCGCGTTTCCCGCGGGCACGCTGAAGACGTCGCAAACGCTGGGGAGCGAGCTGGGATTCGACTCGCTCATGACGGTCGAGCTGGACGCGGATCTCCAGAAGTCGTGGCCGGGTCTCGGGAGCCTGCCGCGGAACCTGCTCGGGCCTTCGACCACCATCGCCGACGTCATCGATCACGTGAAGAGCGCGCTCGCCGCCCCGGGCTTCGCCACGCCCTCGCCCTTGTCCGCCGCCCTCGGCGCGGTCGCGCAGGCGGGTCCCGATCTGTTCCGGTTCTCGCCGGCCGCGATCGAGTCGCCGCTTCCGGACCGCGCCCCGGCCGAGGATCCGCTGCCCGCCGCGCTTCTCTTGACCCGCGATGGGCACGGGATCGCGGAGGCGCTGGCCCGCGACCTCTCCTCCTCGGGACATTCGGTGGTCGTCGCCGATCTGTCTTCCGTTCCGTCCGCGCCACGAGCCGCGCCCGATCTGGGTCCCCGGGCCTGGATCTGCGCAGGGAACGATGCATCCGCGCTGATCGCCGAAGCGGCGCGGGTTGCCGGGCCGATCGGCGGAATCGTTCATCTCGCGGCGCTGGTGCCGGGACCCCGTCTTGATTCGGCGGATCCGCAGGGCTGGGAGCCGCTCCTCTGGTCGCAGCGCCTCGCGCGCGCGCAGGATCCGTCGGCCGGAGGACTCTTCGTCGCCGTCACCGCCCAGGACGGCAAGCTCGGCCTCGCCTCCGGAACGATGCTCGGCGCCGCCATCGCCGGACATGCCAAGGCGCTCGCCCGGGAGCGTCCGGACGAGGTGGTCAAGGCGGTCGACGTGCGCCTCGAGGACGGCGCGGCCGCGATCGCGCGGGCCCTTGCCCGCGAGCTTCGCTCCGGCAACGCCGCGCCCGAGGTTGGCATCGCCGGCGGCGTCCGCTACGAGCCCGATCTCGACCCGGCCGCGTCCGCCGAAGAGATCACCTTCGATCCGAGCGATGTCGTCCTCGTTACCGGCGGGGGCCGCGGCGTCGGCGCGAAGCTCGCGGTCGCGCTGGCCCGCTCGCATGCCGCCTTCGTCCTCTGCGGGCGCTCGGCCCGGGACAGCCGCGTCGACGAGACGGTGCGGGCGATCGAGGCCGCGGGAGGCCGCGCGCTGTACGTGCAATGGGACGCGACGCGCGACGCGGGCGGCGCGCTCGACGAGGCGCGCAAGGAACTGGGACCCTTCACCGCGCTCGTTCACGCCGCCGGTATCGCCGAGGATGGGCCCGCGGCCGGCAAGGACGACGCAGCGATGTTGCGCGTTCTCGGGCCGAAGATCCTCGGCCTTTCCAACGCGCTCAACGCCACTTCACACGATCCGATCCGCGCCGTCGTCCTGGTCGGCTCCTGGGCGGGCCGCTTCGGAAACGCGGGACAGGTCGACTACTCCGCGGCCAACGCGGCCCTCTCTCGCGCCGCCTCGCTCCTGCCTCAGCTCCGCCCGGGCCTGCGCGCTCTGTCGCTCGAGCTTCCGCCCTGGGACGGGACGGCGATGGTGGAGCGCATTCCGGCCTTCGCCCGCGCCTCGCTCGTCGAACAGGGAGTTCCCTTCCTCGACGATGCCGCGGGCGAGCGCGCCTTCCTCGACGCCCTTCGCGCAGGGGCGGCAGGTCCCGTGCTGCTCGCGCAGAAGCGACCCTCGCGCCGGCTCGCGTACCAGTCGCGCCTCGCGCTCTCGCGATCGGCGCAGCCGTACCTCGAGGATCACCAGCTTGCCGGCCAGCCCGTCCTGCCGCTCGCAATGGCGCTCGATCTGATGGCCACTGCGGTCGTCGACGCGACCGGTTCGCCGGGAGCGCCGATCGTGGTGCGCGACTTCCAGCTCCGCGAACCGATCCGCATCCCGGATGCCGCAGAGCTGAAGCTGACCGCCTCGGGCGAGGCGGGACGCGAGCTGCACGTCGGACTGTTCGCGCACCGCGCCGGCGAGGGCCGCACCTTCGCGAGACGGCCGAGCTACGCGGGATACGTCACGGCGGGAGGCGATCCGGCCCCTGCCCTCGCGGCCGCCCGGCCCGCTCCGCAGGCCTCCGCCGCTCCGCAGCTTCCCATCGCGCTCGGGGAGTTCTATGCCTCCTACACCTTCCACGGTCCGCGCATGCGGGCGGTGCAATCGATCGAGCAGCTCTCCCCGACAGGCATCGTCGGCTGGGTGAAGACGAGCGTGCCGGGCGATCTGGTCCGCACTCCTTCGCGGGAAG
>VBKL01000149.1 GCA_005879805.1 Deltaproteobacteria bacterium
GCTCGTCCAGTACCTCAAGTACACGGCGCCCGGCTTCGTCTACAGCGTCGGCATCTCTCCCGCGAACGCCGCCGCCGCGCTCGAGGCGTTGCACCAGATGCAGGCCCATCCGGAGAAGGTGGAGCGCCTCCACGAGCGCAGCGCGCTGTTCCTCGCGCTCGCTCGCGAAAAGGGCATCGACACGGGATTCGCCGGCGGCTCGGCGGTCGTCCCCGCCATCCTCGGGAACTCGCTCCACAGCCTCCAGCTTTCCGACGCGCTCCGGCAGCGGGGCATCAACGTGCAACCGATCCTCTATCCCGCCGTCGAGGAGACCGCGGCGCGGCTGCGGTGCGCGGCAGGTATTCGTAGGCAGCGCGGTTGCCCGTCAGCACGCCGCCGATGGCCGGCATCACCGAGCGCGAGTAGAGCCGGAACAGCGCTCCGAACGCGCCGCGGGGCTGGCCGAACTCCAGCACCACCACGCGCCCGCCGGGACGGAGGACGCGGGCCATCTCCCGCAGGCAGGCCACCGGATCGTCGACGTTGCGGATGCCGAAACCGATCGAGGCGATGTCGAACGAGCCAGGGGCGAACGGCAGGGCGAGCGCGTCGGCCACTTCGAAGCGGACTTCGAGCCCGGCCTTGCGCGCCTTTCCCGGAGCGGAGGCGAGCATCTCCGCGCAGAAGTCAGTGCCGACCACGAGCCCGCTCGCGCCCACGGCGCGCTTGAACGAGAGCGCGAGATCGCCCGTGCCGGTCGCGCAGTCGAGGACGCGGTCGCCGGGACGCGCCCCGGAGAGGCGCACCGCCTCCCGGCGCCAACCGCGGTGGACGCCGAGCGAGAGCACCTCGTTGGCCGCGTCGTAGCGCTCGGCGATCGAGGCGAACATGTCGCGCACCTGGGTGCTCATCGCGCCGCCGCCTTGCGCGCGGCCTGCGACGGCTTCCACAGGGTGCGCCCGACGGCTTCCACGACGGGCCCGAGACGCGCGACGAGATCCCGCAGCCCCTCGGGCCGGAGCGCCTGGGCGCCGTCGCAGAGCGCGTCCTCGGGATGGGGATGCATCTCGACCAGGATCCCGTCCGCTCCGGCGGCCGCCGCCGCGAGCGAGAGCGGGAGGATCAGCTCCGGCCGCCCCGCGGCGTGCGACGGATCGACGATGACCGGAAGGTGCGTCCACGCCTTCGCCAGGGCGACCGCGGAGAGGTCCAGCGTATTGCGCGTCGAGGTCTCGAAGGTGCGGATGCCGCGCTCACAAAGGACGACCTGATCGTTGCCGCCCGCCAGCAGGTACTCGGCTGCGAGCAACCACTCCGCGACCGTAGCCCCGGGTCCGCGCTTGAGCAGCACCGGCCGGCGCAACCCGGCCAATCGCTGCAGCAGCGCGAAGTTCTGCATGTTGCGCGCGCCAACCTGCAGCAGGCTCGCCGGCCCCAGGGCAGCAAGGTCCGCGGCGTCCAGGACCTCGGTGACGGTAGCGAGCCCGCGGCGCTCGGCGGCGGCGAAGAGGAGTCGCGCTCCCTCCTCGCCGAGGCCCTGGAACGCGTAGGGGCTGGTACGCGGTTTGAAGGCGCCACCCCGCAGCACGGCGCATCCAGCCTCGGCAACGATGCGGGCTGCCTCGTCGATCTGGTCGGCGGTCTCCACGGCGCACGGGCCGGCCAGGACCACGAAGGCTCTCCCCCCGAGATCCAGCAGCCGTGGCCCCCGCGGACCGGCCACCGGCCCCGGCGCTCGCAGGCCACGCGCTCTCCTTCTACTGGGCGCATCCGGAGAGCGGCACGCGGTTCGCCGGCTATGGGGAGGCGCTGCGATTCGAGGCCCGTTCACCGCGCGAGCTTCGCGATCTGTTCTCCGTCCTCACCGCTCCCGATGCCGTCGAATGGCTCGACGGCCCCGCCAGTGCTCGCGATCGGCCACCGGGACCGTTCTTCGGAGCGGTTGCCTTCGATCCCGACGAGCCCTTGGGCCCGGAATGGGCCGGGTTCGCTGCCGCTCGCTGGGCGGCGCCGCGCATCGTGGTGTTCTCGACCGCGGGCCGCCGCGCGGTGGCGGCGTTCGGCGACCAGGCGGGCCGCGACCTCGACCTCGCCGTGCGGGAGCTCTCGATTCCTGCGGCGGCTGCGCCGGTCCCCCGCGTCCAGGCGGCCGCCCCGAACGGCGCGCGCACCGCCTGGGGCGAGCTGGTTTCGGCGGCGCTGGCCCGCATCGAGCGGAATGAGCTGAGCAAGGTCGTGCTCGCCCGCACCGTCGATGTCCGCGGCGAGCTGCCGTTTCCCGAGCAGGAGCTGCTCGCGGCGCTGGAAGCGCGCCATCCCACCTGCCGCACCTTCTTCCTGCGCGGCGAGGGCGGCTCCTCCTTCGCCGGCGCCACGCCCGAGACGCTCTGCCGTCTCGAAGGCCGCGATCTCGCCACCGACGCGCTGGCCGGATCCGCCCGGCTCGCCGAGGCGCAGGCGCTCCTCGACCGCCCGAAAGAGCTTCGCGAGCACGCCTGGGTCGTCGAGCACGTGCTCGCGGCGCTGCGCTCGATCGCCGAGCGCGTGGAAGCCGCCGACGGTCCCGAGGTGCGAAAGCTCGCCGACGTCGCCCACCTCTACACGCCGATCCACGCCCGGCTGCGCGAGGGCAAGGGGCTCGCCGACGTGGTGGAGATGCTTCACCCGACCCCGGCCGTCGGCGGCGTGCCTTCGCTTGCCGCGATGCGCTTCATCTCCGAGGAAGAGAAGCTCGGCCGCGGCCTCTACGCCGGCATCGTCGGCCTGTGCGGCCCCCTGCGCGCCGATCTGGCGGTGGCGCTGCGCTGCGCTCTCTTGCGCGGTCCCTCGGCGCGATTGTACGTGGGGGCGGGCATCGTCGCGGGCTCCACGGCCGAGGGGGAATGGGCGGAAACCGAGCTGAAGGCCCAGGCGCTCCTCTCCGCGCTGGGGGTGACGGGTTGAAGGAACCCGACAACCTCAACGCGCTCTTTGCGCGCGCGCTGGTCGACGAGCTTTGCGCGGCCGGAGCGCGCGAGGCCGTCATCAGTCCGGGCTCGCGGTCCACTCCGCTCGTCCTCGCCTGCGCCGAGGAGAAGCGGATGAAGCTGCGCGTGGTGCTCGACGAGCGCAGCGCCGCCTTCGTCGCTCTCGGCGCGGCAAAGGCGACGGGGCGTCCCGCTCTCGCCCTCGCGACCTCCGGAACGGCCGGCGCGCACTTCTTTCCTGCCATCCTCGAGGCGGAGGCCGCCCGCGTGCCGCTCGTCGCGCTCACCGCCGACCGCCCGCTGGAGCTGCATGGATTCGGCGCGCCGCAGACGATGGACCAGCAGCACCTCTTCGGCACCCACGTGCGCTTCTTCGCCGACCTCGGCGCTCCCGAGCCTCTCGAGGCGCGCCTGCGCCACCTGCGCGCCGTCGCCGCGCTCGCCTGCTCGCGCGCGCTCGGTCCGCCGCGCGGGCCTGTGCACCTGAACGTGCCCTACCGCGAGCCGCTCTCGGGCGCGGACGGCGCCTTGCCGGCCCTGCGCGACCGGCCGGCACCGCGGATCGCGACGCCCCGGCTGTCCGCGGACGACGCTGCCCTGGACGAGGCCGCCCGCGAGATCTCCGCCCGCCCCCGCGGCGTGATCGTCTGCGGGCCACGCGACGCCGACGACGATCTGCCCGACGCGGTACGGGCCCTTTCCCGCTCGACCGGCTACCCGATCCTCGCCGAGGCGGCCTCCCAGGTCCGCTTCCGGGTTCCCGAGGCGGTAGCCCACTACGACGCCATCCTCAAGCACCGGCCCAGCGCGGAAGCGCTGCGCCCCGAGGCGGTGATCCGCTTCGGCGCAGGCCTCACCTCGAAGACGCTGCAGCAATGGCTCGACGCGAGCGGCGCATACACGGTGCTGGTGAGCGATGATTCGGCACTATTCGACCCCGCTCACGCGGCCAGCCTGGTCCTCGCGGGCGATGCGGTCGCCACCGCCTTCGCGCTCGCCGACCGCGTCGTGCGACCCGCCGGCGCGAGCTTGCCGTTCGCCGACGCGGATCAGCGTGCCCGCTCGGGACTGGAAGCAGCTTTCGCTCGCGAGGAGGAACCATCCGAGCCGGCCGTGGCGCGCGAGCTTCTCGCCGCATTGCCCGCCGGATCGCAGCTCTTCGTCTCGAGCAGCATGCCGGTCCGCGACGTCGATGCCTGGGCGGGCCGCGCCGCGGCCGTGCGCGTCCTCGCCAACCGCGGCGTGAACGGCATCGACGGCATCGTCGCAAGCGCCCTCGGCGCAGCGCTCGCGACCTCCCGGCGGACCGCGGTGCTGCTCGGCGATCTGGCCCTTCTGCACGATCTCGGCGGCCTGGTCGCCGCGGCCCGGCTCGGCGCCGAGCTGACGCTGGTCGTCGTGGACAACGACGGCGGCGGCATCTTCTCCTTCCTGCCCATCGCTTCGCAGACGCCCCGCTTCGAGGAGCTATTCGGAACGCCGCACGGTCTCGATCTCGCACGCGCCGCGGCGCTCGCGGGCGCCCGCTTGCACTCGCCGCGGACGCTGCCTGAATTGCGCGCTGCCCTGCGCGAGACGGGCGGGCTCCACTTCGTCCACGTCCGTTCCGACCGCGCCCGCAACGTCGAGCGGCACCGCGCGCTCGAGGCAGCAGTCGCTTCGGCCCTCGGGAGCGCGCCTTGATTCCCGCTCTCGCGCTCCTCCACGGCTTCACCGGGTCGGGGCGGTCGTTCGATCATCTCCGCGATCCTCTCGAGGCGCGTTTCCGCATCCTCGCTCCCGATCTTCCCGGACACGGAGCGAGTCCGGACGCGACGGGTTGGGACGACGCGCTCGACTCCCTGGCCGCGGCGCTCGGACCCGATCCGTTCTTCCTCGCCGGTTACTCCATGGGCGCGCGACTCGCGCTGGGGTACGCGCTGCGGTTTCCCGACCGGGTCCGCGCCCTGGTCCTCGAAAGCGGGTCGCCGGGAATCGCCGATCCGGACGAGCGCGCCGGCCGCAAGTTCGAGGACGAGGCGCTGGCGACGATGGCGGAGCGCGAAGGCATCGAGGCCTTCGTCGACCGCTGGGAGAAGCATCCCACGCTCGCGACCCTGCGAAATCTCGGCGAGCCGATGGCTACCGAGCTGCGCGAACGCCGCCGCCAGAACCGCGTCGAAGGGCTCGCTTCGGCGCTCCGGCATCTGGGCTCGGGAGCGCAGCCCTCGCTCTGGAAGGCGCTCGTCCGGCTACGTCCCCCGACGCTGATCCTCGCCGGCGAGCGCGACCCGAAGTTCAGCGCCATTGCACGCAGCATGGCACGCGCCATCCCGGGCGCCCGGTTGCGCCTCTTCGCCGGGGCCGGACACGCCCCGCACCTCGAGGCGCCGGACGAGTACGTCACCGCCGTTCTCGACCATTTCACACCCCGTGAAGGAACCCGCCCATGAGCCAGCCGCAATGGAAGGAAGCGCGCCGTTTCGAGGACATCCGCTACGAGAAGTGGCAAGGCATCGCCAAGGTGACCATCAACCGTCCCGAGGTCCGCAACGCCTTCCGCCCCCAGACGCTGTTCGAGCTGTCCGCCGCTTTCGAAGACGCCCGCGAGGATCCGGACGTCGGCGTCGTCATCCTCACCGGCCAGGGGAACGACGCTTTCTGCTCGGGCGGCGACCAGCGCATCCGCGGCGACCAGGGCTACGTCGGCAAGGACGGCGTGCCACGCCTCAACGTCCTCGATCTGCAGAAGCAGATCCGATCGCTCCCGAAGCCGGTGGTCGCGATGGTCGCGGGCTACGCCATCGGCGGCGGCCATGTGCTCCACGTCGTCTGCGATCTCACCATCGCGGCCGACAACGCCCGCTTCGGCCAGACCGGGCCCAAGGTGGGCAGCTTCGACGGCGGATTCGGCTCTTCGACGCTGGCCTCGATCGTCGGCCTCAAGAAGGCGAAGGAGATCTGGTTCCTCTGCCGCCAGTACGACGCGCAGCAGGCGCTGCAGATGGGTCTCGTCAACACCGTCGTGCCGCTGGCCGAGCTGGAAACGGAGACGTTGAAATGGTGCGAGGACATGCTGCGCCTGTCGCCGATGGCGCTCCGGCTCCTCAAATCGTCCTTCAACGCTACCCTCGACGGGCAGGCCGGCATCCAGGAGCTGGCCGGCAATGCCACCCTGCTCTTCTACATGACCGACGAGGCGAAGGAGGGCCGCGACGCGTTCAAGGAGAAGCGCAAGCCGGACTTCAAGAAGTTCCCAAGGCGTCCGTGATGGCGGAATCGGCGGAGCTGAAACGGCCCGGCCTGGGCGTCTGGATCCTCGCGGCGCGGCCGCGCACGCTCACCGCGGCCGTGACTCCCGTCGTGGTGGGAACCGCCGTCGCGGCGTCGCAGGCAAGCTTCCGCCCGCTGCCCGCGCTCGCCGCGCTCTTCTCCGCGATCTCGCTGCAGATCGGGACCAACCTCGCGAACGACTACCACGACTTCGAGCGGGGAGCGGACACCCACGAGCGGGTCGGCCCGCGCCGGGTGACGCAGAGCGGGCTGGTCCCGCCACGGACCGTGCGGGCGGCGGCGATCGGGATGTTCGCGCTCGCCTTCGTGCTCGGCATCTACCTCACCGTAGTGGGCGGCTGGCCCATCTTCGTCGTCGGGATCGCGTCGATTGCGGCGGGGTGGGCGTACACGGGCGGACCGTGGCCGCTCGGGTATCACGGGCTCGGCGACGCCTTCGTCTTCGTCTTCTTCGGACTCGTCGCCGTCACGGGAACCGTGTACGTGCAATCGCATTCGGTGCCGCCGGCCGCCTGGATCGCCGCCGTCCCGGTCGGCGCGCTGGCAACCGCCATCCTCGTCGTCAACAACCTCCGCGACATCGTCACCGACGCGAAGGCGGGAAAACGCACGCTCGCGACGCGCATCGGACCAGGGAGAACGCGCGCGCAGTACGTCCTGCTCCTCGCCGTCGCCTTCACGGCGCCGTTCCTCCTCGCCGGAGTCGCCACGCCCTGGGCGCTCCTGCCGCTCGCCGCCCTCCCGCTCGCCATTCCCCCTTTGCGATTGGTGCTGCGGCAGAGCGGCGGCGCCTTGAACCCCGCGCTCGGCGGCACGGCGCGGCTCCAGATCGTCTACGGCGCGTTGCTCGCCATCGGACTCTGGCGATGAAGCTGCGCTTCGCTCCGTACTCCTTGCCGCTGCGGTCCCCGCTCCAGACCGCGCATGGAGCGATCGAGCGGCGCGACGGATTCCAGATCTGGATCGGCGCCGGCCGGGGCGAGGCGGCGCCCTTGCCCGCGTTCGGCACCGAATCGCTCGCCGAGTGCGCGGCGGCGCTCGATGCCGCCGGCGCCGGACTCGCCCGCGCGCCCGCGCCAGAGACCGTCTACGACGTCGAAGCTCTTCTCGACAGCCTTCCCCCGGCGGCGCGTTTCGGGATCGAGCTTGCGCTCCTCGACGATCTCGCGCGGCGGCGCGAGTTGCCTCTCGCCAGGCTCCTCTCGAAAGACGCCGGCTGGGAAGTTCCCGCGTGCGCATTGCTCGGTGCGGGAGACGCTGCCGCTCTCGCCCGCGAAGCGCGTGCCGCCGCGCAGGGCGGCTTCCGCACCGTGAAGCTGAAGGTGGCACGGGGCGCTCTCGAGGACGACCTTGCCCGCGCCGCGGTGGTCCGCGATGCGGCCGGTCCTTCCGTTCGGCTGCGCATCGACGCGAACGCAGGCTGGACCGAGGAGCAGGCCCTCTCCGCGCTGCGCAGGCTGTCTCCCCTCGGAATCGAGCTCTGCGAGGAGCCCGTCAGCGACCCGCGCGCGCTCCGCAGGCTCAGGGGGGCGACGGCGGTCCCGATCGGCGCCGACGAATCGTTCGCTGCGAGTTCGCATCGCGAACAATTGTTCGAATGCGCCGACGTGGTCGTCCTCAAGCCGTCGCTCCTCGGCGGGCTCCTTTCCGCGCTCCGCTGGGCGCGGCGCGCCCGGGAGCGAGGCATCCAGCCCCTGGTCACCACCGCGCTCGACGGCGCCATCGCACGGGCGGGAGCGGCGCACCTCGCGGCTGCAATCCTGGGGGATGGCCCGGCGCCCGACGCGGGCCTTGCGACCGGACGGCTCCTCGCGGCGGACCTCTGCGAAGATCCGGCCGAGCCGCGCGACGGCCGCGTACGGATCGGTGCGGCGCCCGGGCTGGGCATTCCATGATCGAGTGTCCGCTCGCCCGCAGCGCACGGCTTCATCCCGACGCTCCCGCGCTGCGCTTCGGCGCCTCGACCTGGAACTACGCCCAGCTCGATGACGAAGTCCGGCGCTGGCACGGAGCGCTCTTGCGGGCCGGTGTCCGGGAGGGCGACCGCGTCGTGGTCCGGTCTCCCAACCGCCCGGAAGTGGTCGCGCTGCTTCTCGCATGCGCTCGCGCTGAAGCAGCGCTCTGCCCCTTGAATGCCCGCCTTGCCGGACCCGAGATTCCGCCGCTCCTCGCCCGGCTTTCACCGCGAGTGAAGCTGGGGGAGCTTCCAGACGGCGTGCCCTTGTCGGATTTCGCGACCGGCGCCGTCCCGGTGGCCAACCACCCGCTCGACGGCCAGGCCGTGCACACCGTGCTCTTCACCTCGGGCACCACGGGTACGCCAAAAGCCGCGCAGCTTCAGTTCCGCGCCCATTACGCGAACGCTATCGCCTCGAACGAAGTTCTCCGTATCGAGGCCGGCTCCCGCTACCTCGCCTGTTTGCCTCTCCACCACGTCGGCGGAATCGCCATCGGGATGCGCTGCGTGGTCGCCGGAGCGGAGATGATCCTGCATCCCCGCTTCGACGCCGACGCCTGCGCCCGCGATCTGGAAGAGGGTGCGACGCATGCAAGCTTCGTCGCGAACATGCTCGCCCGGGTACTCGACACCGGGCGGCGATTCCCCGCCGCCATCGTGCTGGTCGGTGGCGGTGCCGCGCCGCGGGATCTGCTCGCTCGAGCGCGGGCCGCGGGTCTCGAGGTGCTGCACACCTACGGGCTCACCGAGAGCGCCTCTCAAGTCACCTGCGAGCTTCCCGGAGAGGCGGATGGCTCGTCCGCCGGCATGCCGCTGCCCGGGACCGAGGTGGTCATCGGCGCGAACGGAGAGATCGAGGTGCGCGGACGCACGTTGATGCTCGGATACCTGGGGGAGCCGCCGATCGGGGAATGGCTGCGCACCGGCGACCTCGGCGAGATCGACCCCCGCGGCCGCCTCATCGTCCATGCGCGGAGGACCGATCTCATCGTCAGTGGCGGCGAGAACGTCTATCCCGCCGAGGTCGAGGCGGCGCTCCTCGCCCACCCCGCGGTCGCGGATGTCGCCGTCGTCCCCTGGCCCGACAAGGCGCTCGGGCAGGTCGGGTACGCGGCGGTGGTGACCCGCGCCCCGGTCGCGGAGGGTGACCTGGACCTCCACGTTCGCGACCGGCTAGCGGGGTTCAAGGCGCCGCGCCGGTACGTCTTTCTCGAAGCCCTCCCGCGTGGCGAATCCGGGAAGGTCGATCGCCGGGGCCTGCTCGGGACGCTTCAAGCCTTGTGAGGCTCGAGCGCCGCGCGTAGGCGCGGGGAAAGCGTAGTCGAGCGCCCGGTCGCGGGATCCACCGCCACGTGAACCATCGAGCAGGTAGCGAGGAGCTCGCCGGCGTCGTCCCGTAGCTCGTAGTCGAGGCGCATGCTGCGGTCGGAAAGCTTCCCCACCACGACGCGCACGTCGACCAGCACCCCGTGACGGAAGGGCTTCTTGAAATCGGCCTCGGCATGCCCGAGGGGGAGGATCTGCTCCTTCGAGCGGATGAGCTCGTTCAGGGGAAGGCCGATCGCCCGCAGCATCTCCTCGAAAGCGTCATGGCAATACACGAAGATGTTGGCGAAAAAGACGATTCCGGCCGGGTCGGTGTCGTGGAACCGCACCCGCAGCCGGTGTTCGTACGCCATCGCGCTATCTCCCTGAGGCGGCGAGGCGTTATACAGGAGCCGTGGAGCTCCCGCTCGCAGGAGGCACGCAGGGCGCCGTCCCCATGGACGCCGAGACGGCGGCGGCGTACGGCCTCACTGAAAAGGGGCCCGCCCGGGCGCAGGGGCTCCTCGACCGGTTCGGGCGCAGCCACACCTATCTGCGCATCTCGGTCACCGAGCGCTGCAACCTGCGGTGCAAGTACTGCATGCCCGAAGAGGGCGTGACGCTCCTCCCCCGCGACCATCTGCTCTCGTATGAGGAGATCGAGCGCTTGGCCGCTCTCTTCGTGCGACTGGGGGTGCGCAAGATCCGGCTCACCGGCGGAGAGCCGCTCGTGCGGCGCGACATCGATGACCTGGTGGCGCGCATCGGACGGCTCAAGGACCACGGCCTGCGCGAGCTGGCGATGACCTCCAACGCCCTGCTCCTGCGCGACCACATTCCCCATTTCCTCCGGTCCGGCCTCGACGCCGTGAACCTTTCGCTCGATACGCTCCGCCCCGACCGCTTCCAGCGCATCACCGGACGCCCGGGATGCGAGGAGACCATCGAGGCGATCCAGGCCGCTGCACGAGCGGGATTCCGGTCGGTGAAAGTGAACGCCGTGGTCATGAAGGGCGTGAACGACGACGAGATCGTCGATCTCGCCCGCGCCTTCGCCGGCGAGTTGCCGCTCGAGGTCCGATACATCGAATATATGCCGTTCGAGGGGAACGGCTGGGGCGATGCGCTGCAGATGTTCCCGGCGGCGGCGATCCGGGCCCGGCTCGAGGAACGATTCGAGCTCGCGCCCCTCGGGCTGCAGGAGACGGCGCAGATCTACCGTGCCCGCGAACGCGGTGGAGCGGAGCTGCCCGGCCGAATCGGCATCATCTCCTCGATGACCGAGCCGTTCTGCTCGACTTGCAACCGCACCCGGCTGACCGCCGATGGGAACTTCCGCTGGTGCCTGCTCGACGAGGGCGAGATCGATCTGCGGGCGCCAATGCGGGCCGGGGCGACCGATGCGGATCTCGTCGCCATCATCGAAGAAGGCCTGCGTCGCAAGAACGCGGGCCATGCGCCGGCATCGGTGCTCAAGGCGTCGCAAAAGGCCGCCGGCCCCTCGCGGGCCCGGTCGATGATCCGCATCGGCGGGTAGGCTTCAGGGCCCGCCGCCAATGCGCCTGATGTGCGACGCAAACGGAGTCGAACGTAGCGCCTCCGCGAGCTTGGCGTCTGCCGTGAGGAGCGGGGCGTCGAAAGTCCGCGCGACCGTAAGGTAGAAACAGTCGTAGGCGCTGCGATTCAGCGACAGGGCGAGATCGAAAGCGGTCGGGGCGATTTCCTGGTTCGAGACCACGCGGAAAGCGATGTCGCCCAGGGCCCGGTGGGCCTCTCGGGCGTCCTCTTCCGTCACCTGCCGGCGGATCACTTTCTTCCAGAGAACGTTTGGGACCTCTGCGAAGAACAGCTCCGGAACGAACAGCTCGGGACCGTCCTCAAGCAACGCCGCCGCCTCGCCTGAGAACTCTTCCGAGACGAACCACTTCACGGCGACACTGGCGTCTACCGTCCACCGGCTCACCGATCGCGGTCCTCGCGCACCAGTTCGACGCTGTCGGTCTGCGGACGGCCGCTGGTGCGCAACCGGAGCTGCCGAGCGATCTCGCGCACCTTCGCGAAATCGTTTCCCGCAGCGTGCACGAGGACTTCTTTCAACTCGGCTTGCAGGGATCGTCCCTTGGACGCGGCACGCTTCTTCAGCCGCGAAACGACTTCCTTGGGAACCCCACGAACGAGAACGTCCGCCATCTCGACC
>VBKL01000150.1 GCA_005879805.1 Deltaproteobacteria bacterium
TTCACGCTCGTCTTCGTGGCTGGAGCCTCCCTCGTCCTCGCCCTCGTGGCGCGCTTCGGACCTTCCCTGCTCCGCCGCGGGCTCCTCGTCTTCCTCGGCACCTTCAGCGTCTCGTACGCGCTCTACGACATCCGCGACGACCTGCTCCACTTCGGCTCGGCAGCGGTGCAGAGTGACGCGGACGCGCTCGCCCAGGCGACTCTCGTTCCGGCCATCGTGTGGGGGGTCGTCTGGGGCCTGCTGTCGGCGGTGCTCGTCGCCTTGACGTTGCGGTTCGTGCTCTCCAGTCGCGCGCCGTCGTCCCGGGCGGCGCCCGCCTTCCCGAAACGCTCCGCGGCATAGGATGGAGTCGCGTCGGCTCTCTGATCATTCCGGTCTTCAGCGCGATCCGTAGAAATCGTAATTCGCAGAGTAGAGAACCCGCGCTTCGTTGCCCGCGTGCTCCCGGTCGCAACCTACCGGGGGCGCTACGCCGCCTGCCGTATCGAGACGCTGGACGTACTTCACGTTCGCGAGCGCTCCGGCGCCTTCGGTCGATTTCGCTCGCAACAGCAGCAACGGTACGGCGCCCGGCGCGGCCGAGCGCTCCATCACCTCGCCCACCACCCGGCTCCCGTCGGCGCTTTCCCAGGTGGGACCGGCGAAGTGCCGGCCGATCTTCTCTCCGCGCACATCGAACAGGTCCGCGTCTGGTGCCTTCAGTACCCACTCGTATACGGCGGGGGCGCCTGTCCTCGCCTGGCACGTGTAGACCTGCGCGCCCCGGGCTACCATTCGCAGCAGCATCGTCTGGCCGGGAGGCACCCGCAGGTTTTCCGGGACAGCGGCGGCCTGGGGCTGCGACACCGAGGCGCAGGAGACAGCGAGGAGCGGGATCGCGATTCTGAAGAGAGTCATGTCCGGTCTTTCCCCGGACCGGGGCGGACGTTCAAACGCTACCGGCTTGAAATCAGCGGCGCCCCCGATGCAAGGGTCAACGCCGGCGGCGGCCCCCTCCTCAGGTGAAGGTGAACGGATCGGGGAACGGGAACCCGAATGGGCGCCCCTGCCGGATGGTCTTGATGGGCTCGAGGTACTGCGTCCCGCGACGCTCGTGCTTGTTGGTGTCCACGAAGGTGACGGGCCCCTCGACGAGGCGGAATACGGCGACGTCCGCCGGCGCCCCGACCTGCAGGGTGCCGAGACCCGGTACACGACCGATGATCCGAGCCGGCTCGATGGTCGCCTTTGCGATGACGGCGTCGAGCGGGATGCCGAGGCTGAGAAACTTGGAAAGGACCCATGGCAAGAGCGGCTTGCCCGGGCTCTGGATGCTGGCGCTGTGCACGTCGCTGGAGATGGTGTCGGGCGCGAGACCCTGGGCGAGGGCGGGCTCCGCGATGGTGAAGTCGAAGCTGCCGCCGCCATGGCCGACGTCGAAGACGACGCCCCGCCGCCGCGCTTCCAGTGCCTGCGGCAGGAGCTTTCCCCCGGCCACGATCGCGTTGGTCTCGCCCGCGTTCGAATAGGCGTGAGTGACGATGTCGCCGGGCCGCATCGTCTCGAGCACCTCCGCGAGAGGGACCGGCGCGTTGCCGATGTGGCACATCACCCGCGCCCAGGGACCGGCGATCTGCGCGGCGCGGATCGCGCGGCGCAACGGCTCGATTCCGTTCTGTCCCACCACGTTCTTCGAGAGCCGGACCTTCACGCCCAGGCAGACGTCGCGGTTCTCGGCCACCGCCCGCGCGCAGGAGTCGACGTCGGCGTAGTCGATGTTGAGCATCTCGCCGACCTTGAGCGGATCGCCGGTGAGGCCGATCGCCGAGATGTGGATGAAGGCGAAGAGACGCGTCCGCGACTGGCCAATCACGTGATGGCGGAAGCCGGAAAACGAAGAGTAGCCTGCGTCGCCGGCGTCGACTCCCGTGGTCGTCGCCGTCAGGCCCATCATCTCGTCGGCCGGAAGGCCGATGCGCGAGACCTGGTGGTAATAATGGCAGTGCAAATCGACGAGGCCCGGCGTGACGAGGTTGCCGGTGGCGTCGATGACCTGCGCCGCGCGCGCTTTCGGTATCGATTCCACGACCGCCGCGATCTGGCCGTTCTTGATCGCCACGTCGCGCCGCGCGTGCAGCCGCTGCCCCGGATCGATCACCGTCCCGCCCGCGACCAGCAAGTCGTACTTGAGCTCGGGGTCCTTGGGATCGAACGAGAGCGGCAACGGGGTTTCCGTCGCGCCCTGTGCGCCCGGAGCGACTTGCGCGGCGGCCGCCGCGGCGGCAACGGCATTGCCGGCCAGGAACTCGCGCCGCGAAAGAGTCACGGTCCCTCCTCAACCCATGAGCAGGCGGCCCGGCACCTCGCGGCCCATCACCCGGATCTGCTCCTTGGTGATCCCTTCCGCGAGGAGGCCGCCGACGAGGAGCTTGTATCCGTCGGGCGGCGAGGGATTGCCGGTCTGCCCGAGGTCGGTGGCGAGCAGGAAATGCTCCGCGCCGACCGCCTTGATCCGCTCGGCCGATTCCTTGTACGGGACCTGCCGCCACGAGCGCATCCAGGTGAGATGCGCGTTCGGGCCCATGAGCGGCCCCATCGCGCAGATCTCCATCTTCGCTCCCAGCGCCGCCGCCTGCTTCATCTCCTCGAGCGACAGGTGCACCACCTCGAACTCGGCATGGGTGATGACGACCCGATCGCAGCCCGCCTCGCGCGCGGCACGGGCGACCGCGAGCGACTCCGCGGGCGAGAGATGGCCGGTGCAGACGACCAGCTTCTGCTGCGCGCAGATCTTCAGGACCTCGCGCACGGCGGGAAGCACGTTGCCGTCCGAGCCGAGCACCTTGATGCCTTCGGGGCCGTCCTTGAAGTGCTTGACGTGATGGTCCGCGTCGAAGGTGGGGAACCACACGACGCGGCCGAAGCTGCCCTGCATCCGCCACATCCATTGGACGGCGTCGGGGTTGATGCCCCCGACCGCGGCGTTGAGGACGACCCCTCCGAACGCCTTCATGTTGGGCACATGTTTGCGCAGGAGCCAGGCGCGGTCGGCCGTGGCCACCACGTGGCTCTTCATCACCACCGCTTCGATGCCGTTGTCGCGATAGACGATGCCGGCTTCCTCGTCGTCGAACGCGCGCCCGAAAACATCCGGGGCGCTGTGCAGGTGGAAATCGATGAGGCCTTCCACCGGGCTCACCGCGGGGGGCGGCGGCGGAAAGGCGCGCACCTGCGCCTCGGCGCTGCTCGAGCGCATCATCGCGTAGAGGCCGGCGAGACTGGTCGCCGCGCCGGCGAGAAGGTCGCGACGGCCCGGCCGCGCACCGGCGCTACCGTGCCCGCAACAAGTGGTCAGCCGCGATCGTGCGATTCGAAAAGGACGCATGCCATCCTCCGTTCCTGCAGAGGCGCTGCGTTATCGATCGCTACTCTAGGACGTCGGCCTCGCGATCTTCAAGCCGCGCCGGTTCAGCCGCGCGGCCGCATGCGATGCGCGACGAAGGCCGGAAGCGAGCCGAGGACGGCGAAGTAGGGATTGCGTTCGCGTTCTCGCTGCACCGTGGAGACCGGCACGTCGCCGTAGTCGTGGCCCGGATAGAGGCGCGTCGCCGGATCCAGCTCGGAGATCTTCTTCAGGCTCCTGAACATCTGCTCGGGATTGCCGCCGCGCAGGTCGCAGCGCCCGCACGCGTTCACGAAGACGGTGTCCCCGGAGAAGATCCCGCCCTCCTCGCCTTCGACCTGCCAGCAGGTGGATCCCGGCGTGTGGCCGGGCGTGTGCAAGGCACGGATGCGCAGGGGCCCTACTTCGACGGCGTCGCCGCCCGCGATCGGCTTCAGGTCGCCGCGGAGATCCGGGTCGAGCTCTTCGCCGTCCGCGGAATGCACGTGGATGGGAACGCCTTTCCTGGCAAGCAGGTCGGGCAGACCGTTCACGTGGTCGAAGTGGTGGTGGCTGACGAGGGCGTGCGTCACTTCGCGCCCATCCTCCTCGGCCGCGCGGAGCGCCGCTTCGATGTCCCAGGCAGGATCGACGATGGCGGTCTCGCGCGCGCCCTGGGCGCCGACCAGGTACACGAAATTGTCCATCGGCCCGAGCTTCATCTGTCGCACGTAGAGGCCCATCCGGTCTCCGCTTTGATATACTCAGTGTAACGTCTTGGTCGGCGGCTGCGCCGCGGCGAGCTGGACGGAGCGGCGGATGCCATCCGCGATGCGCTCGACCTCCGCGGCCGAGCCCTCGACGAGCGCGTACTCGTCGCCATTGTGCGTCTCGATCCAGGCCCGCGCCCTCCGGCCGGAGCTGGTGACGCCCACCTCGCGGATGTTCCCCGCCCGCAGCGTCAACACCTCGAATCCGAGAGCGGAGAGCGAGAACCGCCGCCGCACGAGATTCGATCCATCGAAGCGCCAGCCGTCGAGCTCGGCACGGATCTGCAGGGCGATGAAAGCAATGCCGAGGGTGAGCTGCCCCGCCGCGACCAGGGGGCGGTGGGCGAGCAGATCCAGCCCGGTGGCGACGAGGGCGGCGGTGGCGAGGCCCCAGGAGAGCAGCCGCGCGCCCCAGCTCCGCCGCAGCCGGAAGGTGGTCCCCTCGCCGGAGGTGAGGGTCAGATCGCGCCGGAAGCTTCCTCGCACGGGACCCGCAGCTTAAGGGGGCTCGCTCCCGGGTGCACGCGCGGGCGGCACCCTTCGTCAATTCCCTAGCGCTGCTGGCGCGCGTGAAAGAGGCGTAACACGACGACTTTGCGCGACCGCGCCATCCAAGCGTACCAGATGACGAACGGCAGGTTACGGAGAACAAGCCGCCGGATCGAACGACGACCGCGTTGTCGCTCGACGGCACCGGCTCGGGGGGCAGCGCCAAGTAGCCTCGCTGCCAATTCGATCTCTTCGATGAGTCGCTCCGCCCAGTCCCGCTTTTCTTCGGCGATCAGGCGTCGCGTCTGCGCCCTCAGGTCCGATCGAAAGTCATCGGTGAAAACGACTTCGGCATTCATCGTCGCCGCTTGGCGCCCAAGGCGATCCCATGCGCGGCACGAAGATCTTCGAGAGTCAGTTCCTCTGCGTCGCCCCGCTCCCATCGTTCCAGGGCGCTCCAGGCTCGTTCTCTCTGCCATTGGAGCGCAGCGTCGAGGTCGGAGGCGGCCTCCGCGGCATCCAGATGTTCGCTGATGATCATGCGCAGCGCGGTGGTCAAGCCAACCTTCCGGCGACGCGCGAAAGCCGCTGCCCTGCGCTTCAACTGCAGGTCCAGACGGATGCTGACTGGATGGCTAGCAGCTTTCATGTAGTAGAATTTACTACGCGTGCACTTGCCGCCGCAATCGTCCCGGGACGGCCTCGAAGAGCGCCCCTCCTCACACGTCCAGGTCCTTCACCTCGCCCGCCCGCTCCATGATGAACTTGAAACGCGCCGACACGTCCTTGCCGAGCAGATCGTTGATGGTCTTGTCGGTCTCCAGCTCGTCGACGATGGTGACGCGCAGGCTGATGCGGTGCTTGGGGTCGAGCGTCGTCGTCTTCAAGTCGTCCGCGCTCATCTCGCCGAGGCCCTTGAAGCGCATGATGCTCGGCTTGGCGTTGCCCTTCACATTCTCGGCGAGGATCC
Source organism: Deltaproteobacteria bacterium (assembly GCA_005879805.1). Lineage (GTDB taxonomy): Bacteria > Myxococcota > Myxococcia > Myxococcales > 40CM-4-68-19 > VBKO01. Next base: position 5,591 of record VBKL01000150.1, read on the forward strand.
GGTCGCGGTGCGAATCGTCGAGCGCCCAGTAGGTCTCCTTGCCAATGTCGATCCGGTAGAGCGGCGGCTGCGCGATGTGCACCGCGCCGGCCCGGATCAGATCGCGCAAGTGCCGGTAGAAGAAGGTGAGCAGCAGCGTCGCGATGTGGTGCCCGTCGGAGTCCGCGTCCATGAGCAGGAAGACGCGGCCGTAGCGCAATTTCGTCGCATCGAAGTCGGCCCCGATGCCGCACCCGAGCGCCGAGACGATGTCCTGCAGCTCCTTGTTCTGCGCCACCTTGTCCGTCGAGGCCTGCTCCGCGTTCAGCACCTTGCCACGCAAGGGAAGGATCGCCTGCGTGCGGCGGTCGCGGCCCTGCTTCGCCGAGCCGCCCGCGGAATCTCCCTCGACGATGAACAGCTCGCTCTCGGAAGGATTGGTCGACGCGCAGTCGGCGAGCTTGCCGGGCAGGTTGAGCCGATGGGAGACCGCGGTCTTGCGCGACACGGCCTGCGAGGCAGCCCGCGAAGCTTCGCGCGCCCGCGCCGCGAGGATGATGCGGGCGACGATCGACTCGGCCATGGTGCGGTTGTCGTTGAGCCACTTCTCCAGCGCCGGCCGGACGACGCCGTCCACCTGCCCCGCGGTCTCCGCATTGTTGAGCCGCCCCTTGGTCTGCCCCTGGAATTGCGGGTCGACGACGTACACCGAGAGGATGGCGACGAGACCCTCGCGAATGTCCTCGGCGGTGAGCGTCACGCCCTTGGGCGTCAGGTTGTGCGTCTCGATGTAGTTGCGCACCGCCTTGACCACGCCGGAGCGCAAGCCCGCCTCGTGGGTGCCGCCGTTCGCGGTGGGGATTCCGTTGACGTGGCTGCGCACGTGCTCGTCGGTGGCCTCGGTCCACGAGAGCGCGACCTCCATGCGCACGTCGCCTTCGGACGCCTTGTAGAACTGCGCGGCCGCGCCTCCCTGCGCCGGAACGGTGGGCTTCTCCCGCTCCGCGACTACCTTGCCGAGGTACTCGGCGATGCCGCCGTCGTGCTTGAAAACCTCCTCGATGTGCGGGTGCGCGGTCTTGTCGCGGAAGACTACCTCCATGCCGCGGTGGAGATAGCTCTTCGCCTCCAGGCGGTCCTTGATGAGCGCCGGATCGAACTTTTGCTTGAGCCCGAAAATCTCCGAGTCGGGCTCGAAGGTGATGGTGGTGCCGGTCTGGCGGGTCGCGCCATCGGCCTTGAGCTTCGTGAGCGCGTGGCCCTTGGCGTACTCCTGCGTCCACTTCCGCCCGTCGCGCTTCACCTCGGCGACGAGCTTGGAGCTCAAAGCATTGACCACCGAGGACCCGACTCCGTGCAGGCCGCCGGAGTGGATGTAGTTCCCCTGCTCGAACTTCCCGCCCGAGTGCAGCGTGGTGAGGATGACCTCGATGGCCGGTTTCTTGTACTTCGTCATCGTGTCGACGGGGATGCCGCGGCCGTCGTCCTCGACGCCGATGGTGCGTCCGTCGTCGTGGAGCGTGACCACGATGCGCGTGGCGAACCCGTTGATCACCTCGTCGACCGAGTTGTCGACGATTTCCCAGAGAAGATGGTGATAGCCGGTAGCGTCGGTGCCGCCGATGTACATGGCCGGGCGCTTGCGGACGGGCTCGAGGCCCTCCAGCACCTGGATGTCCTGCGCGGTATAGGTGGTCTTTCGAGCAGCCACTACTTCTTCTCCTCCTGTTTCTCAGGCAACGGCACGAACTGCACGGGCCGCGCGACCGTCTTGATGCGGTCCTTCTTCGCCATCTCGCGGCCCTTGCCGCCTCGCGACGCTACCTCGTACTTGCGGGGGCTCAACTCGAGCTTGCGCCCCTTCTCTGTCTCCAGGTCGATCTTCGCCTGCTTGTCGGAGGTGGAGAGGAAGGCGACCACCGGATCGTCGTCGCCCGTCTTGATGACGGTGACGCCTCGGCCCGGCCCGGCAAGCTCGTTCACCTCGTTCACCTTGGTGACGAGCGCGCGCGTCGAGCGGGTGACGACGGCGAGCAGGTCCTTGTCGCCCGCCGGCATGGTCCCGATCAGCTCGTCGCCCTCGGCCGGCTTCGCGTACCTGCGGCCCGCTCGCGTCGAGACCTCCAGATGCGGCGCGAGCGCGAAGCGCAGCCCGTATCCGTGGCGGGACACCGCAACCAGCTTTTCCGGACGGGGCAGACGCGGATCGAGCGACAGCGCGCCGACGATGCGCTCCTGGTCGTCGAACTTGAAGAACTTCTGCACCGGATCGCCGTACCCCGTCGAAGCGGGGACGTCGTTGAAGCGCGTCACGTAGGCCGCCCCGAAGTTGGAGAAGATGACGAAGTTCGAGCGCAAGGAGCCCGCCAGCACGGCGAGCACTTCGTCCCCTTCGCGGAGCCGGGTCTGCGAGGGGTCCTTCATCTCGCGCACCCGCTTGATCCACCCGTCGCGGGTGAGGACCACGTGCGCGTCCTCGTCGGCGATGAAGGCCTCTTCGCTGTACTCGACCTCCTCGCCGCCGCCGCCGATCCGCGTCCGCCGCTTGTCGCCGTACTGCGAGGCGATCTCCTTGATCTCTTCGCGGACCACGCCCCACCGCTGCCGATCGGAGGCGAGCAAGGTCTTCAGCTCCTTCGCTTCGGCGCGCTTCTCCTTCGCCTCCTTCTGCACCACGAGGATCTCGAGCCGCGCCAGCTTGTAGATGCGCATGTCGAGGATGGCGTCGGTTTGCACCTCGTCGATCTCGAAGCGCTTCATCAGCTTGGTGGCCGCGTCCTCCTTGCCGTCGCTCTTGCGGATGATTTTGATCATCTCGTCGAGCGCGTCGTAGACCTTCTCGAACCCTTGCAGGATGTGGAGCCGCTTCTGCACCTCGGCGAGGTCGAACTCGAACCGCTTCGTCACCACCTCGAAGCGGAAATCGAGGAAGTAGCGGAGGATCTCCTTGAGCCCCAGCCGCTGCGGCGTCCCCACCTCGGGGTTCTCGGTGGGAACGAGGCAGGTCATGTTGACGTTGAAGTTGGTCTGCAGCTGCGTGTTCTTGAAGACGTACGCCATCACCAGCTCGGGATCGGAGTCGCGCTTGATCTCGAGGACGATGCGGACGTCCTTGGTCGACTCGTCGCGCACGTCGACGAGGTGCGCGAGCTTCCGCTCGCGGACGATCTCCCCGAGCTTGGCCACCAGCGAGGACTTGTTGACCGTGTAGGGGATGCTGGTGACGACGATCTGCTTGCCCCCGCGGGGAAGGTCCTCGACCTTCCACTCGCCCCGCATGCGAACGCCGCCCTGCCCCGTCTCGTAGATCTCGCGGAGCTCGGCGCGCGAATTCAGCACCAGCCCGCCGGTTGGGAAATCGGGGCCCTTGATGTGCTTGAGCAGGTCCTTGGTCTCGAGCTTCGCGTCCTTGGAGAGCTCGATGAGGGCGTCGGCCAACTCGCCGAGGTTGTGCGGCGGCACGTTGGTTGCCATGCCAACGGCGATCCCGGTCGTGCCGTTCATGAGCAACTGGGGGACTCGGGCGGGAATGACGATCGGCTCGAAGCGGGTGCCGTCGTAATTCGGCCGGAAGCCAACGGTCTGCTTGGAGAGCTCGGTGAGCAGCTCGCTCGCGACCGGCGTCAAGCGGCATTCGGTGTAGCGGTAGGCGGCGGCGGAATCGCCGTCGAGCGATCCGAAGTTCCCGTGACCGTCGACGAGGGGATGGCGCAGCGAGAAGTCCTGCGCCATGCGCACCAGCGCGTCGTAGATGGCGGTGTCGCCGTGCGGGTGGTAGCGGCCCATGATGTGGCCGACGACCTGCGCGCACTTCTGGTACTTCGCGTCCGAGGTGAGGCGAAGGTCGTTGTACATCCCGTAGAGGATGCGCCGCTGCACCGGCTTCAATCCGTCGCGCACGTCGGGCAGCGCTCGCGAAGTGATGACCGAGAGCGCGTAGTTCAGGTACCGCCGCCGCGCCTCTTCGTGCAGGGGAGCGGGAAGAGGCTCGCCGCCGCCTCCACCTCCCGAGGGAGCGCCGCGCGTCTTCCGCGGCGGTGCGTCGCCGAATTCGAGCTGCTGATCTTTTTTTCGCGCTGCCTTCGCCATCTAGGGCGGTCTCTACCAAAGGAACGGATCCCTGGCTCGGAGATTGTGACCGCCCCCTCTGACGGTCGCCACTTCCTTGCCGTCGCGATAGAAGCCGCTGCAAGGAGGGAGACACCATGGCTGGTCTTCGCGTATCGGGCTTCCGGCTTGGCATCTACGTCTTCAAGGACGTCGAGATCGTCGACTTCGCGGCACCGCACGGCGTGTTCTCCGTCGCACGCCGCTTCGATCCGGAGCTCGAGGCTTTCCTCATCGCCGATGCGATGCGCCCCGTGCAGGCGCAGGCCGGCTTCACCGTGCTGCCGAACTACAGCTTCCAGGACCGGCCGGCGATGGACGCCTTCCTCATCCCGGGCGGATTCGGGACCCGGCAGGAACTGCACAACGAGCGCTTGCACGAGTTCATCCGCTCGCTGCCCAACTCGTGTCTGCTGACCAGCGTGTGCACGGGCTCGTGGATCTACGGCACGATGGGACTGCTCGACGGCCTCGCCGCCACCAACCGCAAGGAGC
>VBKL01000214.1 GCA_005879805.1 Deltaproteobacteria bacterium
CATCGCCTCAGAGCCTTCCTCCATCCTGCGGAGGGGAAATGATTGCCCTTGCGCATCTCCGAGGTGCTGTCGTCGTGCGCGCAGTTCGTCGCGCCCTTCTCTCCGCGCTGCTGATTTCCGCCACGTCCGAGGCTGTCTCCGGCGCCGAGGAGCCGAGCGTGGGGGTCGTCCTCGACTACAAGCCGACGACGGCACGGATCTCGATCAGCAGGAACGGCCAGAAGAACCCGATCGCTGCCAGGGTCGGCGCGGTGGTTCAAGCCGGAGATCGGATCGACGTTCCTGCAGCGGGCTCGATCGAGCTTCTTCTCAGCGACGACGCGGTCCATCCCTACGCCGGGCCCGGGACCTTCGTCGTCCCGGCGACACGCCCGATCAATTTCGTCGGCCGGCTCTTACGGGGATTCGAGGCCGCGTTTCACGGTCCGAATTTCTCCGCGTCGGCGGACGCCGTGACCCGCGGCGGCGATTGCGGCCCGTACGACCGACCGGAACCAATCCGGGTGCCGATCTTGCGGGCCGGCGCAAAGATCAAGGCGGGCGCCAGGGACCTCCGGCTAGCCTGGTCCGGCGGATGCCCTCCCTTCGAGGTCTCCGTCCACCGCGGGGAAGAGGAATTGGGCTCGCGAACGGGATTGGCTTCGCGCCAGGCGCGCCTCGGCGGGCTGAAGCTGATCGCGGGCGAGCATACGGTTCGCATTGCGGACGGCCGGCATCACACATTTGGGTTTCCGCTCCTGGTCGTCGAGAGGGGCCCCGCTGTGCCGGCCGAGCTGCGTGGCGACACTCGCCTCGGCGTGATGGCACGCGCGCTGTGGCTCGCCGACCAGGAGAACGGCGCGTGGCGGGTCGACAGCCTCGAAACGCTTCGTCCGCTGATCCGGGATCACAACCCGCTCGCGGGTAACCTCGAGAAGGTCCTGCTCTGGAAGGGACCGGATCGAATCTCGCGGACGGAATAGCCGTTTGGGAGGAACAAGATCGACTTGGAGAGATTATTGAACGGCGTGCTGGCAAAGTAGCCAGGCGATTTGCTACAATCGAGGCGCAGCAAGGGGCTGGGGGAATTTCCGTCAGATTTGCCTGGCAGCATTCAGGCGAGGAAGAGCCATATGAAACTCGTGGCGCGCGTCGCTTCGAATTTCCTTCCCATCGCATTGTTCGGATGCGCGGCAACGCCTGCGGCGGTGCAGAACGCGTCAAGGGCCGCCGAGAAGTGCGACTTCCCGGACGCGCCCGGCGCACCGGCACCGGAGTGGGTTTGCAACTACGCCGCGGAGGGCGCGGACGTCGCGGTCATCGGCACCTTTGGCAAGACTGCCGCGGGCCTCGACTTCCAGATGGATCACGCCGAGGCGTCGGCGCGGGCGAGGTTGGCGCGTGAGATGCGCACCCGGCTCGTCAACAAGCTCGAGGGCCACACGTCGACGATGGGAACGGGCGCGAGGGAGGCGCTCGAGAAGGCGAACTCGACGGCGACGAACACTTTCACGGACGAAGAGATGGTCGGCGCGAGGATGTTCCGGAACAAGCTCAGCCCGAACGGCACCATGTACGTACTCGTTGGCTTCGACAGGGACGCCGCCGCGCGGAACATGAAGCGAGCGATCGACAAGGCGGTCAAGTCGAGCGAGCACGACACGACCGAGAACGCGCTGTGGCAGAAAGTCCAGGCCGACCAGGCCCAGGAGGAGTTGAGACCGCGGGCTACCACCGACGATGCCAAGCCGCGTTAGGTCCTGGTGATGCGAACGCGAGGTGGTGCGCATGCGATCATCCGCTGCGGCACGAGTGACATTGTCCTTGGCAGCCGCCCTCGCCGCCCTTCCGCGCGCGGTCAAAGGCGAATCGGCGGAGCCCGCCTGGGTTACGCAGCCTCCTCCCAACACCGCCGACGCGCTCTACGGAGTCGGCGAAGGGCCCGACCTCGAGGACGCGAAGCGGAATGCGCTGAAGGACGCTGCCGGAAGGCTGCGCGTCAGCCTCTCCTCGAAGACCCAACGTAGCGTCAAGGACGAGAACGGAGCGGTCTATAGCAGTGCGCTCTCCGAGGTCCTTCACGAAGTACAGAAGACCGAGTTCGCGAGCGCGGTCCTCGACCGGACGGCGCCCTCGGTCCACGGCACCTACGCGCTCGTCAAGGTCGACCGTCGCGCGTTCGTCGAGGACACGCGCGCGAGGTTCGAGATGGCCCTCGGGTTGGTCGACGGCGCGACCCGCGACCTCGATCAGAAACCTCCCATCGAGCAATACCGGGTCTTGCAAGCGTCGTTGCCGAACATCCGTACCGTGCTCGGCCTCGGGCAGCTGTTGCGAGAGGTCGATCCCGCCTTCGATCGCGAATCCACCCTTCAGCCCATGGCGGCGCTCGACGAGCGAGCGTCGAAGACGGTCGGCGACCTCGTATTCGCGCTGGAGTACGGGCCGGGCGATGCCGACGTCGCTCGCGTCGTCACCGCGTTCGTGAACGGGAGCGGGATGCGCATCGCACCGACGTCCGATCGCCCAGGCACGCTCGTCATCGCCATCAGCACCAGCTCCCGGGAGCAGACGATCTTCCACAGCAAGATGGTCCTGCTCAACGTGATGCTGGCGGTGCGCAACGCGCAGCTGACCGGCCTCGCGTCGAGGCGGTACGAGGTGAACGGAAGCTCGATGAGCGACTACGCCGCCGCGCGGGCGAGCGCGGTGGTCCAGCTCGGCGAAGCGCTGCGGCGGGCTGGTCCTGTTTCCGGACTCGGGCTCTAGGGGCCCGACGAGAGAACGACAAGGAGATCGAGATGCGACTCGCGAGCAACACGCTTTGGAAGCTATCGTGGATCGTGGCGGCAGGGTTGTGCGGTTGCGCAGGCGCAGCCGTGAACCTGGGATCGTATCACGCCGCCCCGCTCGGTCAGGCCGACGTGATGCCCTCCAGGGAGCAGCTGTCGACGACCAGGGTCAAGGTGGTGGTCTTGCCCGTGGACGACACCTCGGTCGACGCCGCGAATCGCGCCAGCCGCCCTGGCGAAGTCATGAGGCGCGCCCTCGAGCACGACGTCTCGGAAGGTGGTACGGAGATCGTCGATCGCACGTTGAACGAGAAGCTGTCCAACGAGATCGAGCTGGCGATCTTCAAGCAGAAGGGGGATTCCGGCGGTCCGGAGGTCGCGCAGTACGCGATCAAGGGCATCGTCGGCAATGCCTCCTTCAAGAGCGATTTCACGGCGGCGGAGACTTCGGTGGAAAAGGGGAAGCGTACCACCACCCCGGCGCACTGCGATTCCAAGGTCGAGGTCGCCTCCAGCTTGAGGATCTACGAGTTGCCGGGCTTGCGACTCGTCAGCACCGTCAATGCGCCTGGATCCGCAAATGCGACCACCGAGGCGCGCCGTTGCGACAAGACGCAAGACGCGGCCCTGCTGAAGGAAGCGGTGGAGAAAGGCGTGCACAAGGCCCGCCATCAGTTGAAGAACGTCTTCGCGCCCAAGGGATACGTCACCGAGAAGCGCGTCAGCGACGGAAAGCCAGCGATCTTCCGGGTGAGCTTCGGCGCGGCCCAAGGCGCCGCGAGCGAGAACAAGCTCAAGTTCTACACGATCCGCAAGAGCCAGAACGCCCTCACCGGCGAGGCCACCTACGATGAGATCCCGCTGGGTGAAGGAAAGGTGTCGGACCAGGTGAGCGATGGGTCGTGCTGGGTGGTCGCCGACAAGGAAGAGACTGCCAAGGCGATCCGCGCAGGCGATTTCGTGAGGATCTTCCACGAGAAGAGCGCGCTCGAGAAGCTCGACATCTTCTAGGCGCCGCCGTGATCGTTCGCACCGCCGCCGCCGTCCTGGCGTTCGCATTCGCGGCGCGCGCTGCCCGTCCATCCGACGATCCCATCCTCCGCATCGAGGTGGGAATGCATACCTCCCACGTGACGCGCATCGGCATCGACCGCGGCGGGCGCAGCCTCCTTTCCGCCTCGGACGACAAGACGGCGCGTTTGTGGGACGTGCGCACGGGCGAGCTCTTGCGCGTGCTCCGGCCGCCCATCGCGGCGGGGCCCGAAGGC
>VBKL01000215.1 GCA_005879805.1 Deltaproteobacteria bacterium
TCTGGCTCTCGCACGTGCCGCGGCATCGGTTGCGCGATTTCCTCGCGCGCCTGCATGGCCGTCTCATCGACGGCGCCAGCGTGTTCTTCGCCGACAACGTGCACGTTCCGGGCGTGGGCGGCGACCTCACGGCTCCGGACGCGAACGGCGATACTTTCAAGCTGCGCAGGCTCGCCGACGGCTCCCGCCACCGCGTGCTGAAGAACTACTACACGGACGAAGAGCTTCGCGCCCTCCTCGCGCCGTTCGCGCAAGACCTCGTGCTCCACCGCGGAGGGAACTTCTGGAGCGCGTCGTACCGCCTCACTTCTGTTTCTGCGCGTGGGTCTCCTGGGGCTTCAGCTCCCAGAGCACATTGACGATCTTCCACTCCCCGTTCCAGCGGGCGAGGTGCAGGTAGTCGACCCAGTCGGACGCGACGATCTTCGCGCTCGCCGCGTTCTCGAAGACGTCGAGCACGGTGACGTCCTTCTGCTGCTTCTCCTTCGGCGTCTGCTTGCCGTAGCCCGCGCGCACGCCCTGCACGAGGCCCATCGCGCTCATCTGCTGCAAGCTGCTCTTGCCGTTCGCCCCGGCGCGGACGATGCGCTTCGCCAGGTCAGGGTGCAGGGCGCGCTCCATCCGCGCCGCGTCGCCCTCGTACCATCCCTCGATGTAATCGAGGCATGCCTTCTGGATTCCGGCGCGGGGGTCGGCTTTCTCCTGGGCGATCGCGGGAAGCGCGCAGAGCAGGACGGCAAGGGCGGCTACCTTCATGGCGGACCTCCAGGAAGCTAGGGCGTACGTCCGGAGTGGGCAGGCATTTCCGGCGCGAGCAAGGCAGGGACCTCGCGCTGCGCCTCGCCGCCGCGAATCTCGAGCTTTCCGCCCGGGAGGATGCAAGCGTCCACTTCGCTGCGGATTCCGAACCGGTGCGGCAGGTAGATGCCGGGCTCGATGGAGAAGCAGGTCGACTCGAGATGGCGGCGGGCATCGTGGGTCTCGAAGTCGTCGTTGTTCACGCCGTCGCCATGGGCGCGCAGGCCGATGCTGTGGCCGGTGCGATGGATGAAGGCGTCGGCAAGGCCGGCGCGCGCGATGACCGAGCGCGCGGCGTCGTCGACCTCGGCACCGGTGACGGGCCGCTTCGCCTCCAGCCTCTGCCGCAGCAGATCGATCGCCGCGTCGCGCGCGGCGAAGACGATGCGAGCGATGCGCGCGATCTCGTCGGGCGTTTGCTCCCCGAGGAAGTACACGCGGGTGAGGTCGCCCTGGATGGCGTGAGGCCCGTTGTCGATCCGGCCGGTGAAATCGAGGAGCAGCAGACTGTTGCGGCCGGCCACTCCGTCCGAGGCAGTCGAATGCGGATCGGCGGCGTGCGCGTCGACCGCGACGAGCGGTCCGCCGTCGACGAGACCGGCCTCCTGCATCTGCTGCGAGGCGAACTCCTGCAGCTCTCGCTCGGTCGCGGGATGGCCGTCCCGGATCCGGCGCGCCGCCTCCTGCGCCGTCGCCTCTTGCAGCCGGGCGATGATCTCCGCCGCCTTGGCCTGGGTCGCGAGCTCTTCCGGAGTGAGCACGCTCTCGATGCGCGCGACGATTTCTGCGCTGGAGACGATCTCCGGTCCCAGCGAGCGCACCAGTTCCAGCGTGCCCGCGTCCACCTTGGCGACCGTCGGGATCTCGTTGCGCGGCGAGTACTGCATGGCGACGCGCCGCGCCCCCCGCAGGATGCGCCCAAGCTCCCGATCGCGGACCCGCCAGGAAGCGTAGGTAGAGATTTGTCCCGGCACTCCATCGAGCGAGTGCGGCTCGATGGCATGGAGGAGCTTCTGCGGCGTGCCGCGCGCCGGCAGGTAGCAATACCAGCGGCGCGACCGCGGACCGCGACTCGAAAGCCCGAGGACGCGAGTGGCGATCGGATCCGATCCGCGGAAGTCGAAGAACAGCCACCCATCGAGCTTCTCCTCCTGCAGCGCCGCCTGGATCCGCTGCAGGCGCTCGGGAGGAAGACCCTCGGGCTGGTCGGGACCGGCCGCAAGCGGGGCGGGCTGCGCGGCTTGCGCCGCGAGGAGGAGGGATATCAGCGCAATCAAGTGGAGCTACCCCTTCTCCTTCCCACCCGACCCGATGAAGCCGTCCTCGCGATCGCGGAAGAGCACGTTGAAGGTGGTCAGCGAGCCGTAGCAGCTCGTGATGTAGGTCTGCATGTCGACCTTCTCCGCGTCGGTCAGCTTGGGATTGGCGTTGATCTTCTGCTCGAGCACGCGCAGCCGATCGCGGATCATGACCACCTTGTGGAAGAGCGATTCGAGGGGCAGCTCCTTCGGCTGCAGCGCCGGATCCTGCGGCTTGAGGATGGCCGTCCCGCCCTCCCACCTCGGGGCGAGCGGCGCCAGGCCTCCGCCCCGCTCCTCGTCCATCGCCTCGCGGATGAGCGCCTTCAGCTGTTCTCGGGTCATCTCCAGCTCTCCAACGGGTCCATCCGGTGTCCGCTCCCGCTCTCGAAGGATGGGCGCGACCGCACGGGGTTCCCTTCGCTGGGTCGCGCGCGGCGCGGTGCCTGCCTTGCGGGCGATCTGCAGCGCCACGGGGGTCGAGCTCTGCGTGGCCCGCCCCTTCGCGTCGGGAGCGCCGGCCCGGGGCACGTAGGCGTCGCAGATGGGCGCGGTGCAGGGGAACTCGCCGCGATCGGTCCGGATCCGGCAGGTTCCGAGAAGGAGCCCGCGCTCCGTTTCCAGCACGCGATAGACGATGCAGGTGCCGCAGATGGGGCCGAAGGTGCAGACGTGGCCGATCTCGCTCGGCTCCGAGATGCAATCCTCGACGTCGGGGCAGTTTTCTTTCGGAGGCAGCGGCTTGTCGACGACCGGATCCATGCGGCCGCACGACTTCTGCTCGAAAGGGCGATGAGGTCAAGGGCCTTTCTGGAAGAGCTGGCCGGCAACCACCGTTCCGAGGAGCGGCACTTCGGGCAGCGCGGCGGGCGGAACCTCGAAGAGATCGCGGCCGAAGAGCGTCAGATCCGCGTCGAAACCGACCCGGATGACTCCGCGACGCCACTCTGCGTGCTCCGCATACGCCGCGCCCCAGGTGAACGCGCGCAGCGCCTCGAGCAGCGTGAGACTCTGCTCCGGCATCCAGGGAACCGCCGACCCCTCCGGCGTGCGCAAGACGGCGCTCGCGAGGCCCTTGCGCGGATCGAGCGACTCCACCGGAAAGTCCGACCCGAACGCGAGGATCGCGCCGGCGTCCAGCGCCTGCCGCCAGGCGTAGGCGCCTTGCCGGCGTTCGGTCGCCATGCCGAGCCGCGCCTCGGCCCAGAGCGCGTCGCTGGTCGCGTGGGTCGGCTGCATGGAGGCCACCGCGCCCGCCTCGCGCAAGAGGTGCGCGTCGCGCGGGCGGAGCAGCTGGAGGTGCTCGACCCGCGGTCGCAAGCGGTGCGCGGCGGGTACGGAGGAGAACGCCTGCAACGTCTCGGCGCAGGCGCGATCTCCGATGGCGTGCACGCAGGGCTGATGGCCCGCAGCCGAGACGCGTCCGATGCGCGCGCGGAGCTCGTCGGGCGAGGTGACCCAGAGGCCGGTGGTCGTCCAGTCATCGGTGTAGGGCTCGAACATCTTGGCGCCGCGGCTGCCGAGCGCGCCGTCCGCGAAGAGCTTCACCGATTGAACGGTCAACAGACCGATGCGAGGGGTCCGCTTCCAGAGATCGATCTGCCCGTCGAGCCTGGGCAATGCTTGCTGCCCGTCGATCATCCCGTACACGCGAACCGGCAGGCGGCGCTCGGCGGCGAGTTTGCGGTAGACCTCGAGGACCTCGGGCCCGAGCCCCGCGTCGTGCACCGAAGTGAGGCCCGCTTCCGCCGCGGCCCGCAGGCCCGTGAGGAGATTTGCCTCGATGTCGCTCTCTTGCGGGCGAGGCATGGCGTGGAAGACGAGGCGCATGGCGTTGTCGACCAGGATCCCCGTCGGCGCACCTTTCGGGTCGCGCCCGATGTGGCCGCCGTCCGGGTCGGGCGTGCGCGCGTCGATGCCCGCGGCGTGCAGCGCCAGGTCGT
>VBKL01000064.1 GCA_005879805.1 Deltaproteobacteria bacterium
CCGCTTTGGCTCCTTGTCGAGCGCGTCGAGGATTCCCATCCAGATGGTGGGAACGCCGGCGCCGATGGTGACCTTCTCGGATTCCATCAGCTGCAAGAGCGACTGCGCGTCGAGATGAGGACCGGGAAAGACCAGCTTCGCTCCCACCATCGGGGCGGCGAAGGGCAAGCCCCAGGCGTTGACGTGGAACATGGGGACGACCGGGAGGAGCGAGTCGCTGGAGCGCAGGGCAATCCCGTCGGCGTACGGGATCATGAGCGTGTGCAGCACCGTCGAGCGGTGCGTATAGACGACGCCCTTGTTCTTGCCGGTGGTCCCCGAGGTGTAACAGAGGCCGCAGGCATCGGTCTCGTCGAGCTGCGGCGGAGTGAAGGACGGATTCCCCGAGGCGACCAGCTGCTCGTAGTCGAGAGATCCGACGGGAAGCTCCGTCGCGCCGTGCCGCACGACGATGACCCGCTCGAACGGAGAGCGCGAGCGGAACTTGTCGAAGAGCGGCCAGAGGACGTCGTCGACGACGAGGAAGCGATCCCCCGCGTGGGTGGCGATGGAGGCGAGGTCGTCCGGATGGAGCCTGAGGTTCAGCGTGTGCGTGATACCGCCGAGGAGCGGCACTGCGAAGTACGTTTCCAGATGGCGCGCGTGGTTCCACATCAAGGTCGCCACCCGGTCGCCCTTGCGCATGCCGAGCCGCGACAACGACTCTGCCAGCGCTCGCGAGCGGCGGTGCACCTCGCCCCAGTTGGTTCGGTGGACCGACTTGTCCGGCTGCCGCGACACGACCTCGACGTCGGGGAAGTAGCGGGCGGCGCGGTCGAGGAGCGCCGGTACGAGGAGCGGGCCTTCCATCATGGTGCCGCGCATGGACCACCTCGGGTGTCGTTCCCTGAAACAAGCCAGAGCCGCCGCCCTGGCGCAAGCCGTGCCGTCTCTCAGTGCCCCTGGTTGGCGCGCTTCGCTCGCTCCTGCTCTGCGACCGCCTTGTAATCGTAGGTCGGGTAGAACTCGGTCCGGTACGCGCCCCACGCCTTCTGTTCGATCATGCGGTTCACTTCGCGCAGCTTTTCGGCAGGAAACCGGACCGTTACGACCTGGCCGATCCCCATCATCACGTACCAGGAGACGACCTCCACGCCGGGCGGCGGGAAGGAGGCGGTGAAGCCCGTCTTCTCGAGGTGGGCGCGGATCTCGTCGAGCGTCTTCGTCTGATCGTGGCGCAGGAAGATGGTGAGCATCATGCGGTTGTCGGCCGGTTCCGCGGCGCGCTGCGCGGGCTGGCCGAGGAGGAACGTCGCCATCGCGGCAAGGATCGCGGTTCGCATCGCGCGATCACCGCTCCCGCTCCGCGCGCAGTCAAGCCCTCGGCGGCGCGGTTGCGGCAGAGGGCCGCTGTCGCCATCTACATACGTAGATGCGCGTTCCGAGCGGCCGCCCCGTCTTCCGCCTGCTCGGCTGGGTGGTCGTCCCCCCCGCGGCCCTCTGGGCGCTTTGGCTCGTCGCCGCCCAGGTCTTCCTCGTCACGCCGCTCTTCCGCGCCGTGCTCAATCGCCAGTCCCCCAACATCCACATCCGCTATCGCTGGGCGTGGTCGGTGTGGCCCGGCACCGTGCACATGCGCGGCATGGTCCTCACCTCGCAGGATCGCAAGGTGCAGTGGCAGCTGGGAATCGATCGGCTGACCACCTCGATCTCCTTGAGCGAGCTGCCGCGCAAGCTCTTCCACGCCACCCAGGTCCACGCTGACGGTGTCTCGTTCGCGCTCCGGCGCCGCATTCCCAAGTACCAGGTGACGCCGGAGAAGCTCGAAGGCTTGCCGCAGATCGAAGGGTTCCCGGCGGTGCCGCTCGGTGAAGAAGGCCCCGACTACGAGGTACCGGACTGGAACTACCGCCTCTGGTCGGTCTGGCTGCAGGACATCGATGCCACTTCCGCGCGGCAGATCTGGATCGATCGCATTCGCCTCGAAGGCGGAGCGCGCCTCGCTGGCGCCTTCTACCTGAAGCCGATTCGGCAGGTCCTCATCGATCCCGCGGTCCTCGAGGGGAAGGGGCTCGCTTTCGCCGACAACGGCGCACGCGTCCTCGGCGACCTCGAGCTCGCACTGCGCGTGAAGCTCGGACCCTTCGATCCGAGAGGCATGGGCCTGGAAACGTTCCTGCGGTCTGCCGATGCCGACGTGGAAGGCAAGGGTCGGCTCGAGGGGCTCGAGGCGTTCCAACATCTCTTCTCCGGCGAGCGGGTCTCCGGCGGAAGCGGACCGGTGCGCTTCGGGATCCACGTGCAGGCCGGTCAGATCATTCCCCCGACTTCCTTTTCGGCCGACCTCTCGCGCCTCGGGCTGCGCCGCGGGCGTGTGGCGGCCACCGCGAGCGGTCTCTCGGCCCTGTTCGATCTACCCGCCGGGCCTCCGCCCTTCGCGGCTCGCGCGCGGATCGGTCTGCGTGGGATCGTGTCGTCGGGGGCGCACGTCGAGTCGGTTGAGACGGCGATCGACGGTATTCCCCGCGACCTCGCGAGCCCGTCGCCTCCACGCCGCGTGCAGTTCGACGTTCGCGGAGGACGGATCGAGGACGCCCGATCGGTCGCCGAAGCCCTCGGCGTCCCAGACCGCGTGGAGAAGGGCAGGGGGATGTTCGCTGCCCACCTCGAAGGTCCGATCGATCATCTCGCCGGAAGTGCTCGTGTGGCTCTGAGCGGTCTGCGCGCCAAGGCGGCTTCCGCCACGCTCACTGGCAATCTGGCCGTCGACGTCACGGTGCGCGTCCTCGATCCCGGTCGCGGAGCGGATCTTTCCGGAACGCGCATCTCGATCGACTCCGCCCACGAAGTGCACGAATCCGGAGAAGAAGACACGAGGCCCGGCTGGTGGGCGCGTCTCGGCCTGCCTCGCGTCCAGCTTCGCTTCGCCGCCAAGGGCGACGAGCCTCTCGTGGACGCGGATCTCGCCGGGCGCTGCCGCGATGCCCGCCCCATCGTCGGGCTCTTCGCGCGTGCGGAGGATCTCCCCGCTTTCGTGCGCGGGCTCTTCGGCATGGACGACCTGTCGCTGCGCGGTTCGGCGATCGCCGGCCGCTCCTGGTTCGCGCTGCGCAAGCTGACCGCCGACGGTGATGGCGCCTCCGTACACGCGACGCTGCGGACCGATCGACGCGGACCGGACGGAGCGGCGCTCCTCACGGTGCGCGGCGTATCGGTGGGCGTGGAGGTCTCACCGTCGGGAAAATCGGTGCACCTGCTCGGCCCGGGAACGTGGTTCGGCGAGAAGGTCGCGCAGCTCGATCCCGCCCGGGCCCTCGACACGCTTCCCCGCGCGCGCAGACAAGCGCCGCGGCGCCGGGCGGCGCGGGTGCAGACGGCGGAGTAATCAGGGGCCGCGAGGTTCCGAGGCCACGGCGACGACGGCCAGCTCCATCGTTCCGCGCGGCAACTCCAGCGAGACCGTATCGCCCGGCGCCTTCCCGAGAAGCTCGCGCGCGAGCGGCGAGGCGACGCTCAAGCGCCGCTCCTTGGCGTCGGCTTCGTCGGGGCCGACGATGCGCCACTCCGTCTCCTTGCCGGTCTCGTCGCGCAGCACGACATAGCAGCCGAAGACGGCGGTGCCTTCGCATCTGGGGGCATGCACGGTGAGGAGCGGGAGCGTCGCGGCCAGCGTCTGCGCGCGGCGCGACGCGGGATCGAGGGAAGCAAGCTCGCGCTGCAGGGCGCGCCGTCCTTCGGGCGTCACGTAGCGGACTTCGCCCGGCTCCAGATGCGGAGCGGGAGCGCTGGCCGGCAAATCCGGAACGTCGTCTTCGCGCGTGAAGGCCTTGGACATCGGAAGAAGCGTGCGCTCTTCCGGGTCGCAAGTGAAGCCCCCAAGCGTGCCAGCTGTCCTGCCCGGGCGGCGGGCGCCTACGCCCCTCAGATCCTGCGCACCGCGTACATCACGACGAGACGCTCGGCCTCCTGGTCGAGCCGGTAGCCGAACTCCCAGCCCTCCATCTCGACGCGCAAGGCGCTGCGGCGCATCGACTCCCAGAAGGGGCCGTAACCGTCGTTCTCGGGAAGGCACTTGGTGATTTCTTGCAGCTGCTCGCCCAGCTTCTGCTGCGTTTCGCGCGCAATGTGGTCGAGGCCGCAATCGTATTCAATTGCCCAGCGAATTGCTGTCATCAGTCCTCGGACTGGTTGTTCCCCTCCGGACGTCTAATGTGTGGAGATCGATTTTTCTCAGGGCACCTGAACGGACGATTTCGCGAATGGAGCGGATGTACGGGCGCTGCAGGCATTTCGAGCCGCAACTGAACGCGTGCGCGCCACATGTCACGATCACGTCACCGCGTTGAACCGGACGCATATGCCGTGGTACGCCCGCGCTGGAACGCCGGAGGGTGGCAATGGATTCGATCTCGGGAGCGTTGCTCGGAGTCTTGCTCGGCATGCGCCACGCCGGCGAGCCCGATCATCTCGCCGCGATTGGAACTCTCGTGACCGAGGAGCGGAGCCCGCGCGGTGGGCTACGCCTCGGCGCCTTCTGGGGCCTCGGGCACACGCTCTCGCTCTTCGCAGTGGCGGTGCTCCTCACCGTCTTGCAGGCCCGATTGCCCGCGCGGATAGCCGATCTCTTCGAGCTCGGGGTCGCGATCATGTTGCTGGCCCTCGGCATCCGCGCTCTCGCGCGGGCGGTGCGGGAGGGCGGTGCGGGCCCTTCCACAATCCATGCTCACGGCGCGGATCGGCACGAGCATCGGGGACCGGCCAGGCACGTGCACCTGGGCCCGTGGACGCTGTCGTGGCGGCCACTCCTGGTCGGGATCCTCCACGGGCTCGCCGGAAGCGGCGCGCTCACCGCGCTCGTCCTCGCCAGCCTTCCGACCACTTCCGCGAGGCTCTGGTACGTGGCGCTCTTCGGAATCGGATCGATCGCCGGAATGGCGGTCCTCTCCGGCCTGGCGGGCTGGCCCCTCGCGCGGCTCGGCCGCCGGCCCGGCGCCGCGCGCATCCTCTCGGGCGCCACGGGAGCTTTCTCCATCGTGCTGGCCGTGGCCTGGGGATGGCCACTCATTGGCCGGCTCGCCTGGTAAGCCGTGAAGCTTCACCAGGAAACGGTGCGCATCGAGACGCGCGGCAAGGGGCTGAACGACGTCACGCAGAAGGTTGCGCGCGTGGTGACGGCGTCGGGCGTGCGCACCGGCCTGTGTTGCCTGTTCGTCCGCCATACGAGCTGCTCGCTCGTCGTGCAGGAGAATGCGGATCCCGCGGTGCAGCGCGACCTGGAACGATGGATGGACCGCATCGCGCCCGAAGATGCGAAGGCGTACGAGCACGACACCGAAGGCGCCGACGACATGCCCGCGCACCTCAAATCGGCGGTGACGAAGACTAGCGAGACGATTCCGATCGCAGGAGCGTCGCTCGTGCTCGGGACGTGGCAGGCGATCTACCTGTGGGAGCACCGGAGCGCGGGACATCGCAGGGAGATCGTCGTGCACGTGATGGGCGAGTGACCGCTGCTTCCTGCGTGATCGAAAACCTGCCGCGGGCCCCTGGCGAGAAGTGAAGCTTTCCCCCTTCGTCCACGAAGAGCGCCGCGACGCCCGCCGAGGCGGCGACGGTTCCGCCGCGCTCGGCTCCCATCACCAGGAGGCCCGTGTCGAGCCCGTCGGCAAGGACTCCGCGGGGGGCGATGACGGTCACGCTGCGCGTTCCCCGCGCCGGATATCCGGTGCGCGGATCGAGGATGTGGTGATAGCGGCAGCCGTCGATGACGAAGGACCGCTCGTAGTCACCCGCCGTGGAGATGGATTCGTCGTGGAGGTCGACGGTCGCTAGTACGCCGCCTTCAGGATTCCTCACGGCCACCGTCCAGGGGCGGTCTCCGTTGCGTCCGCGCGCGGCGATGTCTCCGCTGGCCGCGACGAGCACGTCGCGCACGCCGCGCGAGACGAGGAGGTCGGCAGCGGCTTGCGCGATGTAGCCCTTGGCGATTCCGCCCAGGCCGATCCGCATGCCGGGTCGCTCGAGGTAGGCGGTATGCGCGGCGCCATCGAGGAGCAGATGGCGATGGTCGACGAGGGCGCGCTGCCGCTTCACCTTCTCGGGCGGAGGCAGTCGCGGCGCCTCGCCGTCGAATTTCCAGAGCGGCGCAAGCGCGGCCCAGGTCGCGTCGAACGCGCCCGAGGTGAGATGCGACGTCTCCTCTGCCGCCCGGAGGACTTCTTCCAACTCGGGGGGAACCTCGACGGGAGCGATCCCGGCGTTGTCGTTGATGCGCGAGGTGGCGCTGCGCGGATCCCACTCGGAGAGGATGCCGGCGAGGCGCTCCATTTCCGCGAACGCCTCCCGCAAGCGCGCTTCGAGCGCTTCCGCATCGCAGCCGCGGGCGGTGATGGTCACGAGCGTTGCCATCATCGGCTTCATGCGGCGGAGCGAGACCTCGTCGCACGGCGTGACGGCTTGCGAAACGAGCAGGGCCGCCGCGAATGCGCCCGTCATCGTTTCCCGGCCATGCGCCGCTGCAACAAGTCGGCGAGCGCGAGGCCCTTTCGCGCCGCGTACGCTGCCGAGGTCGACGAGATGGTCGCTCCCGAAATGGCATCGATGTCCTTGCCGACGACGAGCGGATCCTGGAGCTTCTTCCCAGCGAACTGTGCGCGGAAGCGCTTCTCGCGGATCTCGTCGCCGTGCGGCTCGCGGTAGACCATCACCTGGATGTCCTGCAGCGTCCCGTCCGGCTTGACGCCCACCGCGAAGGTGATGGGCAGGCTCTGGCCGATGACGTCCATGAGGAAGATCTGGCCGAGGACCGGTTTCTCGGCGCCCTCGGCGTGCACCTCCAGATACGGGTAGTTGCGGATCTCGATCTTGCGCTCGAGAACCTTGCTCAGCTCCGCGATCTCCGGGGGCGAAAGCTCGAGCGTCTTGCGGACGGAAGTGACGTGGTCGCCAAAGAGCGCGCGCGGCACCTCCGATTCGCGGAGGAAGAGTTGATCCGCGAAGGCGGGCGCGGCGACGACGAGAAGGGCGGCCGCCTGGAGCGTCCTCATGCGTCGAAGTCCTCGTCGGGCTCCGGCGCCGCGATGAAGTCGTGCCACCTTTGCGGACCCCACATCGAGACGAGCGAGAGGACGATGATGGCGGCGATTCCGAAGGCGAGCAGCGCCCAGCCGGCGAGGAGCGCCCAGGCGAACGCCGCGGCGAGGTAGCGCACCGCCCAGGGACCGCCGATCTCGAGCGCCGCTCCCAGGTAGGTGCCGGCAGTCAGCCAGACCCTCGCGCGTTGCGAGATCGGGGTCGCGTAGAGGAGATGGGCGAGGATGAGGACCACCACCGGAACCGAGAAGAGGTGGAAGTGGCTCACCTCCATGAGCTGCCAGAACTGCTTGGGAAAGCTCATCTCCGTCTGGCCGCCTCGGTAGTACGTCGCGATGGCCGAGGGGTGCAGGCCCATCCGGCCGATCGAGAGCGCAACCAGGGTCGCCGCTCCCGGCGCCGTCAGGAGCAAGAAGCCCGTGTACGCGACCCGCGTCACCCCGGCGACCGCCGAATAGCGGCGGAACTCCAGCTTGGCGTCGAATCCCGCCGGCACGTCGGCCTGCGTGTCGACGTATTCGCCTCGCACGAAGGCGGTGAGGCTCTGGCTTTCCCGTGGCGCGAGCAGGCGGAGGAGGTCGTAGGCGACCTCGAGGTAGGCGCCGCGCGCCTGCGACGAGACCGGGAGCGCCGCCTTCTGTTCCTCCGTGCCGGTCTCGAAAGCGCGGTCGAGCGCGGCGGCCTCGCCGATGAAGAGGACGGCCGCCTGGGCGCGGGCAGTGAAGCCGCCCCGGCGCGTCCTGGCGTCCGCCTCGAAAAGGGTCACGGGTACGCGGCCCACCGTCGATCGCAAGGTGTTCCCGGACATCGCGGCGTAGGCGGAAAAGCCGAAGACCGTGCCGAGTAAGGGCTCGTAGTCGAGTCGAGCGACGCCGCCGAAGTCTCCGCCGTAGGCAAGCTGCGCCTCCTGGTGGCCCTCGCGAAGCGCCGACTCCGCACTGAACCTGTTGGCGTTGAAGCCGGTCACGCCGTAGAGCTGGTAGCGAAGTCCTTCGGCCAGCTCGCCGAAGATCCCGACTCCGGCTTCGCGCCAGGTAGAGGGAATGACGAACTGGTCGAGGTCCGGGCGGTCGACGCCGTTGAAGCTCGGCGGCTCGTGGTAGACGTTGACGATCCCGACCGGCATGAGGATGAGCCCGCCCCGCAGGTTGAGCTTCTTGCTCAACAGGCCGTCGAGATAGGCCTGCTCGACCTCGACCTCGCCCTGGTCGGTGGCCGAGCTGATGGCGTGCTCCAGCTCGACTTCCGAGTAGAAGCGGAGTTTCTCGGTGAAGTCGTGGCCGAAGAAGAGGACGAAACGCCTCATGTCCACGACGCTCGGGCCGTTGGCCGGAGCGTTGAACGTCAGCTCTCCATATCCCCCGAAGGCGTTGCCCGAGATGCCGCTGGTGCGCCCGAGCGGATTCTCGATGGCGGTCTCGCGAGGGAGCGCGGTCTGCGGCTGATCCTCCGGGTGCACGGTGTCCGCGGGAGCGGAGGTGACCGGCGGCTCCTGGGCGGTTTTGGCCGGCTCCTGCGCGAACGCGGCGGCGCTCGCGAGCAGGAGCGGGGACATCCACTGCGGCCTCTTTCGGTAATGCACGCTTCTACCTCCTCGATCACCACAAAGGAAAAGCCCGCCGCAGAGCAGCGTCTGCGCACGGGCTCCGGGCTCACGGGCCTTGTTTGTCCTGAGACCGCGCTTCCGATCAGGCTCCGTCGGCCCTCGCGCTCTCGCTCGACGCCGCGGCCGGCGGCTCACAGCCCCGGGGCGGGCAGGAGGCGATCATGGTCCGGATGAGATCGCGGCACGATCCGCAGTCGATCCCCGCGCCGCAGGCCCGGCCCACTTCGCGCAGCGTACCCGCTCCGCGAGCGATCACCTCGCGCACTACGCGGTCGGAGACGCCTCTGCACAGGCACACGAGCATCGGTCATTCTCCGGCGGGACGGTGCGATTGGCCGGCGCTGCCGGCGTCCGCCATCGGTATGATATTGAGACTCATTCTCATAATCAGTATCATGCGCCCCGGCGCTTGGCAAGTAGGCGGGCGCCGCGACATGCGGCCGCGGACGTCGCGGCGCCAGGCGTCTCAGGCGGATCGCTCGAGATACCGCACCGACTTGCCGCGATCGGGCAGGAAAGCGCGGCCGACCTCGACGAAGCCGAAGGAAGCGTGGAACGCGTCGGACACCGGGTTGGGCGGGTCCGTGTTGACCTCGCAGCAGAGGACGGGGACGCCGCGCCGGATCGCTTCGGCGACAGCGTGTTCGTAGAGCGCCCTCGCGAGACCCCGGCGGCGTGCGCGCGGGTCGACGCAGACGCGGTCCACATAGAGGAAGCGGGGATGGCGCGCGAGGAACCAGGCGTGGTTCGGTCCTTGCGGCGGAGCGTCGTGATCGAAGGCCAGGAGGAAGGCATCAGGCCGGGCTCGCGGCCCGATGGCCGTGGCCAGCGCAGCCACGCCGAGGAGCCGGCGCAGCTTTTCCTCGTCGACGAGGCTCAGCTCGATTGCGTGCGCATTGTTGAGCGCGAGGAGGGCGGGCAGGTCCTCGGTGGCGATCGGTCGTACCGGGGCTGCGGGACCTGCGTCCACGGGAGTCTCGCCCTTTTACCGCCCGGTCAGACGCGCGGAAAGGTCCATCACCCAATCACCGATCCCAAATCCGAAGATGCTGGGCGCGATGAACAGCGCGATCAAGAGCGCGAAGCGCGCGCTGCAGATCCGGTTCCACACCGATCGAAACGAGAAGGGCAGGATCTCTTCGACGATGCGGCTGCCATCGAGCGGCGGGATGGGCAAGAGATTGAAGATCGCGAGGGCGAGGTTGATGCCGGTGGAGCTCGACAGCAGGAAGTCGACCGGCGGCGACAAGGCGACGCCGCATGCTGCCGCCGATCGAAGCGCCGCGGCGCAGACCATTGCCAGGACGAGGTTGGAGACCGGTCCCGCAGCGGCGGTGAGAAGCATTCCCCGGCCCATGCTCACCTCGGGCCGGAATCGCGAGGGATCGACCGGAACGGGCTTAGCCCAGCCGAAGGGCACGCCGAGAAGCGGCAGCAGGACGGTGCCGATCGGATCGAGATGGGCCAGCGGATTCAGCGTGAGCCGTCCCTGCTGCAGCGCCGTGTCGTCGCCGAAATGGAGCGCAACACGAGCGTGCGCCCACTCATGCACGGTGAGCGCGAGGATCACCGGAATGAACGATCCCGCCCGCAGAACGATCTGATCGAAGCCCATCCCCATCCTCAGACGCTGTCCGGCGTCATGCGCGCCCAGCGGTCCTGGAAGATGTGCTCGAGCCCCACGGGCGCGCTATCGCCGATCGGCTCGATGCGCGCGATGCTTCGCTTGGCGACTGCCGTGGCGGAACCGTTCGACGCTCGTAGCTTGAGGAAGTGATCGTCGGCCCAGACCACTTCTCCGGTCAGCTCCGAACCGTCCTGCAGGATCGCCCGTAGGACCACCTTGCCGTTCGGCTGGGAGAGCTGCGATCCCGACTCGATCAGGAGGGCATCGAGCTGATCGAAGTCCCCCTTCTTCGCGTTGCGCGCCGCGAGGGCCGCCTGGAAATCTTCGTTCTCGATCGCCAGATCACCGTTGCCGGCTCGCCGCGAGCGGCGGACCGACTGGAGCGCGGCCTCGTTGACCAGGCTCTCGAGCTCGGCCCCGGAGAATCCTTCGGTCTCCGCGGCGAGCGCCGTCCTTTCCACGGAACCTGCCACCGGCTTGTTCTGGAGATGGATGGAGAGCACCTCCGCTCGCCCTTGCTGGGACAGCGGCGGCATCTTCAAGCGGACGTCGAAGCGGCCGGGGCGCAAGAGGGCCGCGTCGAGAATGTCGGCGCGGTTGGTCGCGGCCACGACGATGACGCCCTTGCGCTTGCGGAAGCCGTCGAGGCAGACCAGGAGCTGGTTGAGGGTCTGCTCGCGCTCCTGGTGGCCGGCGCCGATCGAGGCCGCGCCGCGACGCCGCCCGACCGCGTCCAGCTCGTCGATGAAGATCACCGCCGGGACCTTCTTGGCGGCCTGCTCGAAGAGATCCCGCATGCGGGTGGCCCCGACACCGACGAACAGCTCGACGAATTCCGAGGCCGAGACCTCGAAGAAGGGCACCTTCGCCTCGCCGGCCATCGCCCGCGCGAGAAGCGTCTTGCCGCAGCCGGGAGGCCCTTCGAGCAGCACTCCGCTCGGCAGATATGCGCCGGCGGCTTCCCATGCGCGCGGCCGCTTGAGGAAGTCGACTATGTCGGCGAGCCGTTCCTTGGCCTCGCCGGCGCCGCCAACGTGGGCGAAGGTGACCGACGGCGTGTTGGCGAGTCGAGCGGTGGTCTTGCGGAGAGCGAAGATGCTCTGTGCTCCGCCCATCTTGCGCATGAGGAACACGAACACGGCAACGAGCGCGAGCAGGGGAAGCCAGGAGGTGAGGAAGGAGGGCCAGGCGGATGAGGACTGGTCCGTCGCGGGCGCACCCACGCGGACGCCGTGGCTCGCGAGATCCTTCCACAGCGAGCCATCGAGTACTCCCGGAACGCGATACCGCTCGCCCTCGTCATCGGTTACGACCAGGAATCCGCGGCCCGGCGTGACCGACTCGATCCGATTTGCTTCCAGGTCGGTCTTGAACGCCTGCGTGGTGCGCCACGGGTCCGAACGAGGCTGATTTCGGAAGAACGAGAAGAAAGCGAAGAAGAGCAGGATCAGCGTGCACCAGATCGCGAACGTCTTCCATCCTTTGGACATACGTTTCCCTTGCATTCAGCGTCGTTTCGAGAGCGGGGAGCGGTTGCGCTCGATTCTAGCAAAGCGACCCAGCCCTGTTCGAAGCGGATTCGACGGGGCGAGTTGTCGGTAGCCGTGGCCGGATTACCTACACGCGCCCATCGGTCCCGGGGAGCTCCGGACCGATGATTACAGAGGCGCAGGCCGTTGATTTGCCCCGAGCCGCCCTCCCGCGGTACCCGACACCGATGTGGTCGATCGTTTGGGTCATCTTCTGGATCGCGCGGAGCCCGACCGCGGTCCTCGTGATCGCGGCCTGGTTCATCGACGAGGCCTTCTTCGGGTTTCGCGCCGCCGCGCTCCGGCGGTGGCGAGCGTCGCGCCGCGCACGCAATCTGGAAGACCTCCTCGCGCACAACCCACATGACCGCAGGGCGCGCTTCGAGCTCGCGGATCTTCTCGTCGCGCGCGGCCGGTACCAGCGCGCCGTAGACGTCCTCAAGCCCAATCTCGAAGCGGGCGATCACGATCCGGCCACGCTCCTGTCGATGGCCACGGCCTGCTTCGGGGCGGGCTATCCTGCGCAGGCGGAGGTCTTCATTGCCGAGGCGCGCGCCCAGGATCCGACGCACGGCTTCGGCGCGCTCGATCTCGAGCTGGGACGCGGGCGCCTGCGGAGCGGTGACGCCGGGGGCGCGAAGGAACCGCTCGATCACCTCATCGCGCTGCGCCCCGGCACCATCGAGGGGCGAGTCCTTCTCGCGCGCGTGCTCGCCAGAGCCGGCCAGGGCGGCGATGCCCGCAGGACGCTCGCGGAGGCATTCCGTGCCTGGCGGCATGCGCCGCGATTCGTGCGGCGCCGCGACCGCACCTGGATGTGGCGCGCCCGGCCGCTCGTCGGCGCCGCCCAGCTCGGATTGGCGCTCGCCGTCGCGCTTCTTGCCGCGGCGATCGTCCCCAGAGTCGCGATTCGTGGCATCGGTGGGATCGAATCCGCGGAAGCGACGGAGATGCCCGAACCGGAACAGGAGGCCGATCGCAGGGAAGCTCCGCAGGGGCCGGAGTCCGAACCGGAGGCCCCCGCAGCGCGCGCCACGCGGTCGCGGTGAGTTGGACGACACGAGGCAGGCATTACCAAGAGGCTACGAGTCGCCAGGCGACGATCGGCTAACGGTCAACGAAGCCGCGTACGTCACCGCCGTGGAGTCTCGCGGCAAGCGCTCGCAGGCGCGCGATCCGCTCCTCGGTCGGCGGGTGCGTCGAGAGCAGCCACCCGAGAGAGCGTCCCGTGAGCGGGTTCACGATGAACAGGTGAGCGGTCGCGGGACCGGCGAACGGATACGGGCGGCGGCGCGACTGCATCTGGAGCTTCTCGAGCGCGCTCGCGAGCGCTTCCGGATCTTCGCTCAGGACACCCCCGCTCGCGTCCGCGCCGTACTCGCGGCTGCGCGAGATGGCGAGCTGCAGGATGAGCGCGACGAAGGGTGCCACGATCGCGATCGCCAGATCGGCGAGCGCCGAGCCGCGACGGTCGGCGCGACCGCCGCCGCCGAGGAGAACGCCCCAGCGCAGCATCGACCCGACGGCGCTGATGAGCCCCGCGACCGCCGCCGCGATGGTCGCGATGAGGATGTCGCGGTTCTTCACGTGCGACAGCTCATGCGCCAGCACGGCGCGCAGCTCGCGCCGGTCGAGGATCTGGAGGATGCCGGAGGTCACCGCGACGGCGGCGTGCGCGGGATTGCGCCCGGTGGCGAAGGCGTTGGGTGACTCCGACGGTATGAGGTAGATGCGCGGCATCGGAAGGCCGGCGCGCGAGGTCAGCTCCTCCACGATTTCGTAGACCTGCGGCAGCTCTTCGCGGGGCACCGGGCGGGCGCGGTTCGCGACGAGCGCCAGCCGATCGCTGAACCAGTAGGCGCCAAAGTTGAAGAGGAGCCCGATGGCACCCCAGGCGAGCATCCCCTGATCGCCGCCGAGTGCACGTCCGACGAGGAGGAAGAGACCCAGGAGCGCCGCCATGAGGACGGCCGTCTTCGTGTAGGTACCCATCGGGCCGATCGTAACGCCGCACCGTCGCTACGGCCATCCGGCTCCCCGCGACCGGCGCCATATACTGCGAGGATGAGAGCCGTGCTCTCTCGGCGCTCCGAGGGACGCCCGCGCATCGCCCTGGTCTTGCCCGGGCTCGGATCCGGCGGTCTGGAGCGCGTCGTCGCCGATCTGGCGCGGGCGCTTCCGGGGCGTGGGTATGCGGCAGGGGTCTTCTGCACCAGCAAGCTCGGGGTTCATGCGGACGCGCTTCGCCGCGCGGGAATCCCGGTCTGGAATTGTCGAGATCCGTCCTTTCGCATCCCCGGACTGCCCATTCGCTTGATCGCGCGGCTTCGCGGATTCGGCCCGTCCATCGTCCACGCGCAAAGCGGCGCGTGGCTTCCGGCGACGGTCGCCTGCGCGGCGCTCGACGGGGCGGACCTCGTCTTCACGGAGCACGGGCGCGATCTGCGCCAGCCGCGCTGGCGCACACTCGCGGATCGCTGGTGTGCGCGCCGGACGCGGCGAGTCACGGCGGTCTCGACAGAAGCGGCGCTCCGGCTCCAGGCGCTCGTCGCCCTCGACGCTGCACCGGACGTCATCCACAACGGCGTCGCCCCCGAATCGACGCCGAGGCGTTCGCGAGCAGAGGTGCGCGCCGCGCTGGGGCTGTCCGACGAGTTGCTCGCGCTCTCGGTAGGACGGCTCGAATCGATCAAGAACCATGCGTTGCTCATCGAGGCGCTCTCGCTTCTCGACGCTGCTCACCCGGTGCGCGCAGCGATCGTCGGCAAGGGCATGGGCAGCGCCGCCGCCCGTTCCTCGAACTGCTGCATGGTCTCGAAGTGGTCGGTGTGCGGGAACTCGATCCCCTGCTCGCGGAGAAGCTCGACGATTCCACGCTTCGATTCCAGACGCCCGAACAGCTCGCGATCGACAGCGTGGAAACGGAAATGCTTCCGCAGCAGATCCTGCTGATCGTTGATCCATGCGGCGTCGGCATCGCAAGTCGCGAAGAGCGGCGGGCGATCGCCTGCACCGTCCATCGCATCGAGCAGTTGATCGAGCGCTCGAGAGGAGCGCTCGGCGGTCAGCCGCAGCGGGCGTGTGTAACGGGAAAGGCGGCCCGCCTCCTCCCGGGCAGACCAGGTGCCCAAGACGGAAATGCCAGCCCGGCCCAGGGAACGGACGACGCCAAGGCCGTTGATCCCCAGACCAAGCACGACCGCCTGCTCAGTTCCCGCCCCCACGTCGCCCGGCCCCTGTTCCTCTCAGGCCATGCTTCGCAACCCACACCTGCCCCTCGGACCTTCGGCTCTCGCCGGGCGGTCACTGGTTTTCAGCACGGCGTCGCTTTCGGTAGGCGGCGACCTTGTGGCGGTTTCCGCAAAGGGCTGTGCTGCACCATCGGCGGTGGTGGGATTTCGTCTGGTCGAAAAACCAGAGTTCGCAGATCTCGTCTTCGCAGCGCTTCACGAGCTTGAAGTCGCCCGTCACCAGCAGATCGGCAGCAGCTTCTGCGACGGGCGCCAGGATTCCCACCGGCGTCTCCGATCGCCTCACCCGGTCGATGGTCGGCGAGCGCTGCTTGTTCCATACCATGCGGGGATGGCTCTGCGCCTCGGCCAGGAAAGCGTTGAGGACCGAGGGATCTCCTCGCTGCCCGGCTTTTCGTCTCTCTACCAGCGATCGGATCGTCTCCCGCAGCGTTCGCGCGGCATCCACCAGCGACGAGGGCGCCGTCTCCCGGTCGATCTCCAGGACGGGCAATCCGGCTTGTCCGAGCCAACGCAGGACGTCTTCGTCGCGCCCCAAGAGGTCCACCAATTCCCCATCCACCCGCCTGCGCGTATTCAGGAAATCGAGCGCAGGATGACCTGCCAGGAAGCGGGTTTTCATCAGCGTCACCGTAACCTCGAATATGGTACTTGACAAGTTACAGGCGCTGACCCAAGGTAGGAGCTCGTAACCTGAGAGGACCTGAACCGATGACACCTCAAATCGCAAAAATCCTCTCGGTCAACGTCGGTGGCGTGAGGAAGTTCGATTATCACGGCCGCCCCGCGCAGAGCGCGATCTGGAAGTCGCCCGTTGGCGGACGCGTCGCGGCCCGGGGCATCAATCTGGCGGGGGACATCCAGGCGGACCGCGAGTCACACGGCGGTTTCGACAAGGCGGTCTACGCGTATTCGGTAGAGGACCAGCGCTGGTGGGAACGGGAGATCGGCCGTCCGCTCTCCTACGGCGAATTCGGAGAGAACCTGACCACGGAAGGGATCGAGCTCAACGATGCGCTCGTCGGCGAGCGCTGGCAGATCGGGAGCGCTGTGCTCGAGGTTTCCGAGCCACGAATCCCCTGTTGGCGGCTGGGAGTCCGGATGAACGACGAGACGTTTCCACGCCGCTTCACCAAGGCGTTGCGCCCCGGTACGTATCTCAGGATCGTCGTCGAGGGCGAGGTGGGCGAAGGAGACGAGATCCGCGTCACGGAGAAGCCTGATCACCAGCTCACCATCCGTGATGTCTTTCGCATCTATACGCGCGATCGCGACGAGGTCCCGCGGCTGCTTGCGATTCCGCAGCTGTCCGAGAGTTGGAGACGATGGGCAGAGCACGTGTCCAGACCGCAGCCCAACGATAGCGCACGGTAAAGGAGACGGCAGTGCTCCGCCCAGCCACCTTCGCTCAGGGCACCCACACCCCTTCGAAGTGCTCCGATCGCTCGTCGTGTCGCGTGAGCAGATCCGCCGCCGCGGGATGGATCACCGAGGCCGTCCGTCCCTTGCCGGCGAATCGTTCGATCGCCTCCCAGGAGTCCCAGGTCGTGATGGTGACGAACTCCACTTCCTGGCCCGCCGCCCTCCGCAACAGCCACGCCCCGCGGTAGCCCTCGATGCGGTGGATGCCAGGAAGGATCTCCATCCGCAGCAAGCGGTCGTATTCGTCCGCGTCCTTCGCCTTGGTGAACCCGTGCCAGATGCGCAGGATCATCGCCGGACCTCCCTGTGCCGTCGTAAGCGGCGCGGCGCGCGCGTCCTTGACCGTCGCGCCTTCCTTCATCACGAAGACGACGTTTTCGAACGCCGCGACGTCCTTGGTCGGGTCGCCCCGGACCGCGATCAGATCGGCCAGCTTGCCGGGGGCGACCGAGCCGAGAGAGTCCTTTTGCCCGAGAAGCTCTGCGGCGTTGATCGTCGCGGCCTGGATCGCAGCGAGCGGGGTCATGCCCCCGCGGACCAGCGCCCCGAACTCGCGGGGCAAGAGGTCGGGCGTGTTGTCGAGGCCGAACGCGATGCGGACGTGGTGGGCCAGCGCGCGGCGGAAGGCGGGGCCCTGCGCCGAGAGGATCCGGCGGACCTTCGCGAGCATCACGGGCTCGAGGCCGATCTTTTCCCCCATCTCGGCGCCGAACTGGAAGGTGTAGAGCGTCGGGACGAGCCAGGTCCCTTTGCGCTCCATCAGCTGCGCGCCTTCCTCGTCGAGCATCGTGCCGTGCTCGATGGAATCCACTCCCGCGCGGACCGCGGCCTTGATGCCCGAGGTGCCCTCGGCATGGACCATCACCCGCCGTCCCGCGCGGTGGGCGATGGCGACCGCGGTGGCGATTTGCTCGTCGCTCAGCTCCTGCATCGTGTAGTCGCTGAAGGGATCGAGGATCCCGCCCGTTCCCATCAGCTTGATCCAGTCGGCGCCGTACTTGAGATCGCGCCGGACGACGCTCGCGACGGCCTCGGGCGTGTCGGCGAGGTTGGGGCGTTCGAAGCGCTGATCGGCGGCGAACACGTTGGCGTCTCCGTGACCGCCGGTGAGCGAGACGTAGCTGCCGGCGGCGAAGATGCGCGGGCCCTGGATGAATCCGTGGGCGACGCCGTCGCGCAGCGCGAACTGGCCGTAGGCGGCATCGATCTCGCCCGCATCGCGCACCGTGGTGAAGCCGCGTTCGAGCCACTCGCGGAGGTTGCGGACTCCCCACACGACCCCCTCGGCGGAGGACATCCGCAGCGAGCCGACCGCGGAGATCTCTTTCAGGTTCCCGAGCAGGTGCGCGTGGCAGTCGACGAGCCCCGGAAGGACGGAGAGGTCGCCGAGGTCTACGAGCGCCGCATCGGCAGCGGCTGCGCGCGCCCTCGCGAAGGGAGCGATGGATTCGATCCTGCCGTTCGCGACGACGATGCCCTGATCGTTCGACCAGCTTCCGGTCGCGACGTCGAGCAGGCGTCCGGCGCGGACCAGCGTCCGGGAGGCGGCCGATGCTTGTGTGGCACAGAGAAGGAAGACGAGGAGCGCGCGGCGCATCCCCGCTTCATGCCATCGGCACCCGCAGGCGCGCTTGCGCTTTCTTGCCGGAATGCGACGGCGGCGAGCCGAACCGTCTCCGGAACGAGCGGATGAAATGGCTGAGATTGTTGAACCCCACCGCGTAGCAGGTGGTGGTCACCGAGGCGCCCTCCCGCAGCATGGCGAGCGCGCGGTCGAGACGGACGTTGCGCAGGAAGCGGTGCGGCGGCACTCCCACGAGCGCGCGAAACACGCGCGCGAAGTGGAACGGGCTCATGCCGGCGCCCGCGGCGAGGGAGGCGAGCGAATGCGGTGCCGCGCAGCCGGCCAGCATCCGCGCACGCGACTGCTCGATGCGAGGCGCAAGTGCGTCGAGCGCGCGCAGGAGCGGACCTTTGGCGGGCGCGCGAACCACCTCGAGCAGGTCCGCGCTCCACTGATCGAGCGCCAGGGGCTCGCCGTCGCGAAGGATGTGGTCGAGGCGGAAGCGGAGGAAGCCGAGGCCGTTCGTCCGCGGCAGGACCGGAATGCCCACCGTCTGCGCGAGATGCCCGTGCCGCTCGATCTCGCGCTCGGCGGACCCGCGAAAGCGCACGGTCAGGCAGACGTCGGGAACGGCATCGCGAAAGTGGACGTAGGCCTGGCGGGCGAAGGGATGCCACGCGAACGCGTCTCCCCGGCCGAGCCGCCACCGGCCTCTTCCGACTGCCAGGCCAAACTCGCCCGACTCGACGAAATTGACGCAGTAGTGGTCGCAGATCTCCTCTTCCAGTCCCGCAGGGACTGCTTCGCCGCCGTGATCCGACAGCGCGACGATCACCGATGGAGTCTCGAGGAGAGCGCGGGAGCGGATGGCCATCCGGTGACGATAGCAACCCTCCCATCGGATCCTCAACGACGCCCGCCAGCAAGAAAGCGCAAGCTGCTTCTTCCGGCCCGCTTCGAGTGGTCTGGCTCGGTGCGAGTGATCAGCCCCGGGTCGCGCGCAAGGAGGAACCGGGGACCAATGGCTACCTTCTCGGCTCATACCGCATCGCCACCGCCCCCGAGCCGAACTCCAGCCGGCTCACGAGCCTCAAGTCGACACGCTTCGATAGCCCCGCGAACAACGTCGGCCCGTGGCCCGCTAGCCTGGGGTGCACCACGAACTCGTACTCATCGATCAATCCCAGCTCCGCCAACGCCAGCGGGAGTTTCACGCCTCCCACGAACAGTCCCTTGCCCGACTCCCGCTTGAGCTGCTGAACGGCCTTCCCCAGATCCCCGCGCACGAGCTCCGCGTTCCAATCTACCCGGTCCAAGGTGCTCGACACGACGTACTTCTTTGCCGCGTCGATGGTCCGGGCGAAGGGTTCCATCCAATCAGGCCTCGCTCCCGTACGCGCCGGCGGCCGCCACGCTGCCTCCATCATTTCGTAAGTCACCCGGCCAAAGAGCAGGGCATCGGCCTGGGCGAGGTTCTCGACCGCGTGACGGTGCAAGTCTTCGTCCACCAACCCTTCACGATGATCGCAGCACCCGTCCAATGTGACATTGATGGAATACCGAAGAGGTCGCATTACGCAAACGTATCGCTTGGCTCGCTTCAGGGCCAGGAGCCACGTAACTCATGAGCGCCGCCGATTTCGCGGGATTCGTCCTCTACCAGCAGCAGGAGCGCACGGCGGCACGCTGAGCATCTACTGGACGGCGCCTTGCGGCGTTGCGCGCTCCGCGATCCATTGGCGGACGTGCTCCGCGGCATGGGCGAAAAGGAACGCGGAAGTCGCGGTCGCGACGAAGAGCTGGTGGAATGGATGGTTGCGCTCGATCTCAGGGGCGGCCCCTTCCAGGGGCGCGAGCGGGATGTCGAAGCTCAGCACATCGCCGTCGAGCTTCTGCACGACGTCGGGTGCGAGCCGATTGACGAGATCGCGCAACGGCTCGTTCGTCGCGAGGATCGCGCAGCGGAACCAATCGACTCCGCGTTCCCTCGCGGCTGCGCCCAGACGGAAGAGAAGGAGGCGCCCGAGGCCCTTGCCCTGGACCTCGTCGATGACGGTCACCGCCGGCTCGGCGACACCGGGCTCTTGCGGCAGGCGGATGAAGCGCGCGACGCCCACCGCCTCGCCGTCAGCGGCGTCGATCGCGCCGAGCGCGAAGTGGTTCTCGCCATCGATCTGCGTCAGATAGCGCAGCTCGTCCGCGGAAAGCTGCAGGCGCGCGCCGTGAAACCGACGAACCCGGGACTCGTTCGACAGCTTCTCGAACGCGGCGGCGAGGAGCGGCGCATCGTCGCCCCGTAACAGTCGCAGCTCGATCTTCCGGCCGTCGGACAGCGTCGCCTTCTCGCGCCATGCGGCATCGAAGATCCACGCCATCCGTCGATTGTAACCACCGGCGCCCGCGTTCTGCTGCGGCGCTTTGGCTCAGGCCGCCTCGCGGGGTGGGCCCACGCCGGGCCGCACCATCCACACTCATCTTTCGGCGATACGCGCCTTGATCAACTTGCGCACGAGCGTCGTGGGTAACGGCGCGGCTGGATCGAAGTGGAGCGAGGACTTGGTCTGCTCGTATTCCGCCAGCTCCTCCGCGAGGGTCCCTAGCGTCGACCCGCTGAACGGGAAGTACGAGCAGCCCTTCTTGGTCGCGGCAAACCCGGCGACGATCTTCCCGTCGAGGCGGAACGCCGGAATGCCATAGCTGATCGTCTCCTTCGCCTTGGGGACGATGCTCCGGATCGTCTTGCGAAGCTTGTCGAGCGCCGCGCGCCTCTCGCCTTTCACGCCTGCGAGATACTCATCGAGCGTGCTCGGCTTCCGGACCATGCCGGCTGCAAGTCTACTCCGCGATGCGAGCGAGCGGTGCCGACGTCATGACCGCTGGGACGCAGTGATGCGCGCGAAGGCGAGCGCGTAGGCGATCAGGTTGATCACCAGCACCGTCGCGCCGAGCAGGACCTGGACGCCCCGGGTGAGGCTCGCGGGGTAGAGCACCGGAACGAGATAATGCTCGACGAATCCACCCGCGTAGCCCGCGGCGCCGCCTTGTGCGCGCAGCCGGTTCTCGAGCGGCGTGAGCGGACAGATCCAACCGGACCATTCCACGACGAGGCCCCAGAACGCACTCGGGAGTTGGACCCACGCCATTCCCGGCCAGCGCAGGATCAGGAAGCCCCCGGCGACGACGAACAGGACGAAGCCCAGGTGGGCGACGAGCACGACGTCCGCGAGGAGGCGGTACAGCATGCGGCCATGCTACGTCACTCGACGACGAGGAGGCCGCGCTTCAGCTTCGAATTCGTCTGCTGGCGCCGCGAAGGGTGATCGCTAGCAATCGATCGTGCGCGCAGGGCAATATCCTGAAAGGAGAGCCCAGATGGACACGAACGCGCCGCGAAAACGGATCAAGGAACTCGAAGTGATGGTCGCCGACACGGTGCAGGAGACGGAGGACACGAGCACGCTCCTGCTCTTCACCGGAAACGACCGCCTCGAGTACCAGGCGGGGCACTTCCTCACCATCGACCCGCACCAGTTCGACGCGCTCGGACGATTCATCTCGTTTTTCGAGGACGTGAAAGGCAGGAAGGAGCCGGCTCGCGCGTACTCGATGTCGTCGGCGCCGCACGAGCGATTCCTCGCCATCACGGTGAAGGAGGAGCGCTACACCTCCAACGTCACCAAGTACCCGCCGCTGCTGTCGCCCCTCCTCGTCAAGCGCACCACGCGCGGCATGCGTCTCGTCATCACCGGGTTCACCGGGCCCTACGTGCTCCCGCCCGACATCGACAAGCGGGCGGAGCACCTGGTGCACATCTGCGCCGGCTCGGGCATCGTCCCCAATTACTCGATCCTGAAGCAGAGCCTGCAGGAGCACCCGAAACTGCGGCACACGCTCGTGTACTCGAACAAGAAATGGGACGACGTGATCTTTGCCCGAGAGCTGCGCGAGCTGGAGAAGCGGCACCCGGACCGGCTCAGGGTCGTGCATACGCTCACCCGCGAGAAGCCGGAGCTGCTCGAGGGACCGTACGGGAAGGCGCGCACCGGACGGATCAGCGGAGCGCTCCTCCGCGAGGTCATCGAAGACCCGGCTTCCTGCGTCGCCTTCGCCTGCGGGCCGGGCATCACGTCCCACGACAAAGCGGAGGCGCGAAGGCAGGGGACGCAACCCGCGCCGCGCTTCCTCGAGACGTCGCTCGCCGCGCTGCGCGAGATCGGATTCAAGGAGGAGCAGCTCGAGTACGAGTCGTACGGCTGAGATCGAAGCGTGCCGGTCACTCCGCGCGGAGCGCGATCACGGGATCGACACCCGCGGCGACGCGGGCCGGCATCCGGCGCGACGTTGACCGAGATCGGCCCGGCGGGGCACATCAACACTGCTTCGGGCACGGTCCGTGGCCCGAAGGCCTGGCGCTGATCGAGCGCTGGCTCGGTCGATGACGCCCGGTGAGGGCACGGGTAGAGTTCAAACATGGGCATCATACTGAAGAGCCAGCGCGAGCTCGATAAGATGCGCGAAGCAGGCCGCATCGTCAGCGCCGTGCTCGACGCCGTAGAGGCCGCGTGCGTTCCCGGTGTGACCACGTTCGAGCTCAACGGCATCGCGAAGCGAGAGCTCGCGCGGGCGAAGGCCCGCTCTGCGTTTCTCGGCTATCGTCCGGGGGTCGCGCCCCCGTATCCGGCAGTTCTTTGTACGTCGGTGAACCGCGTCGTCGTGCACGGGATCCCGAGCAAGCAGGAGTGCCTCCGCGAGGGCGATCTGATCGGGATCGATTTTGCCTGCTTCAAGGACGGTTACTGCGCTGACGCGGCCCGCACCGTCGCCGTCGGCGTCATCAGCGAGCCGGCTCGCGCACTGCTCGAGACGACGCGTATGTGCCTCGAACGCGCTATCAAAGAGAGCATTCCCGGGGCCCGACTCGGCGACATCGGCGCCGCCATCGCGCGTACGAGTGAAAGCCGCGGCTTCGCGGTGGTACGCGACTTCGTCGGCCACGGGATTGGCGCCGCCATGCACGAGCCGCCATCGGTGCCGAACCATGGCGAGCCAGGACGAGGTCCCCGGCTGCGGCCCGGAATGGTGCTGGCGATCGAGCCGATCCTGAACGCGGGCAGCGCCGAAGTCGTCGTCCTCGACGACGGCTGGACCGTCGTCACGGCCGACGCCAGCCTCTCGGCGCACGTCGAGCACACCGTGGCGATCACCGACGATGGCCCGCGCGTGCTGACGGCGGCCTAGCCATACAAGCCCCGAGGGCTCGAAGTGGCGCGCCTGGAGGGAGTCGAAACCCCGGCCCGCGGCTTCGAAGTTGGTGATCGCGGCCTTCCCGAGGAGCCCGACGCGTCCCGTCGCTTCACTTTCCGTACGGTTACGGGTTCGGCCATTTCCCCGAACGTCTCGCCGCGCCCGGCCAATCAGGGAGAATTGCTGCATTAGTGCTCCACGATTTTGTCTCTCCGAAGAGGGCGGCGGAGCAGCTCGACGTGAATCGCGAGACCATCTACCGCCTCTGCGCCCGGGGCGAGCTGCCCCACGTGCGCGTCGGATCCGTGCTCCGCATCGACCTAGGCGCGTACCTGGCGCGCTCGTAAAGGAATCTTGCCTTGCGCGCACGCTTAGTAAAGGATCGCATTTTGAAAGAGACCACGGGCCGCCGCCGTGACCGCACGTTCAGCTATGCGGCGTATCTTGATCGCCTTCGAGTGGGAACCGAACCCGACGCGGCCTGATCAATCCCCCGCAAGAACCTTCCTTCCGCAGCTGCTCTGCTCTGCGCGTCTGGGTCGAGCGCGCTCGCGCGGATCGCAGCAACGGCAAGACCGGCCTCACCAGCGAAGAGCGGGTCGACCTCGCGAACCTGCGCAAGCAGGGTGCGCGAGCTGCAGATGAAGCGGGAGATTCTGGGAAAGCGGTGGCCTTCTCCGCAAAAGAGCATCGCTGAGGTTCGTCTTGATCGATGCGGAGAAGGCTCCACTACCCGATGCGGATTTCTGTCGCGTGCTCCACGTTTCGCGCGCCGGGTACGCCTGCGTCGGCGCTCGCTCTCAACGCGGGCCCAAAATGAAATTCGGCTCGCGGTCATGATCCGCGCCGTCGCGCGGAATGGGAAGCTGCAACGCCAGTTCATGCGCATCGAAAGCCTGCGCCGGAAATCCAGCCCGATGCCTCGGCTCGAAGATCAAGGTATGGATGGACGGTGGCAGGGAGCTCGACGTGAGCATGGCCGTTGCGGCAAATCCCGGGTCCAGGACATCCTCTTGCCGGAGACTATTCCCTCATGAAAACGCCCTTCGAGTCGCTTCCCCTCTTCCCCGCCACCATCGCGGGCAGTCTTCCGAAACCGGCGTGGCTCGCGGAGCCCGAGAAGCTCTGGGCGCCCTGGAAGCTTGAAGGACGCGCACTCGACGAGGGCAAGCGTGACGCGGTGCGCGTGGCCGTGAGCATGCAGGAGAAGGCCGGCATCCAGATCGTCAGCGACGGCGAGCAGACCCGCCGCCATTTCGTGAACGGCTACATGGAGAAGCTCGAGGGCATCGACTTCACGAACCTGAAGATGGTGCGCATCCGCAATCGCTACGACGCGAACGTGCCGCGTGTCGTCGGCCCGGTGACGCGGCCGAAGCCCGTGCACAGCGACGATGTGAAATTCCTGCGTGCCGCGACGACGAAGGCGATCAAGTTCACGCTGCCCGGCCCGATGACGATGGTCGACACGCTCTACGACGAACACTACCGAAGCCGCGAGAAGCTCGCCATGGCATTCGCCCAGATCCTGAACCAGGAGGCGCGCGAGCTGGCGGCGCTCGGCGTGGACGTGATCCAGTTCGACGAGCCCGCCTTCAATGTGTACTTCGACGAGGTGCGCGACTGGGGTGTCGCCGCGCTCGAGCGCGCGCGCCAGGGCGTCGAGTGCAAGACCGCCGTGCACATCTGCTACGGCTACGGCATCGAGGCCAACAACTCGTGGAAGAAGACGCTGGGGGAGGAATGGCGCCAGTACGAGAACACCTTTCCGCTGCTGGCGAAGTCGAGCATCGACCAGGTGTCGCTGGAATGTGCCAATTCGCACGTGCCCATGGAACTCATGGCGCTACTGAAGGGCAAGGACGTGATGGTGGGTTGTATCGACGTGGCGAACAACCGGGTGGAGACGCCCGAGGAAGTGGCGCGCGTGATCCGCAACGCTCTCGAGTACGTGCCGAAGGAGCGGCTCTTCCCCTGCACCAACTGCGGGATGGTGCCGCTGCACCGCGACGTCGCCGCCGGCAAGCTCGCCGCGCTCGGCCTGGGCGCCGCACTCGTGCGCAAGGAAGCTGTCCAACCCGGTACCGCTTGACGAGTCCGGCCACCCCCTGGCCGAGCGGGGAAGTCCCAGAAGGGCGTCGTCCGGCGACTGGATCGAATGATTCAGACGTCGCGTTCTTTCGTCGTCAGCTCAGCGCGAGGCGGAGACTCCTGCGCGCATCTCGTGCCCGGGTACCTGCAGGCTCAGATTGATCGCCTGCCCAAGCTCGAAAATTTTGCTGCATTAGTGCTGCACGACGGTCCGCAGCCCACAGATCCAGCTCGGGGGCGCCTTCTAAAAGGCTCTGATTCCCGAGCCACTGCAGTGGCGCGCCTGAGAGGAGTCGAACCTCTGGCCCGCGGCTTCGAAGTTGGAGATCGGGGCCTTCCCGAGGAGCCCGACGCGTCCGTTCCGTCACGCTTCACGGGGTTACGGCCGCGGCCGTTTCGCAGCGGCTCGGCGTGAACCGCGAGACCATCTACCGCCTCTGCGCGCGCGGCGAGCTTCCGCACCTTCGCGTCGGGTCATCCTTGCGGCTCTTGCTCGCCGACGTCATTGCGTCGCTCGCGCGGAGCGGCAGTTGAGCAATTTCAGGCCGCGTGCTCGCGCAGGTAGTCGAGACTCCCCGGTACGTCGCGGATGAGCCGGAGGAGGATGTCCATCGCGGCGGTCTGCACGTTGCGCCCTGCCTCCCACCGGGAGAGCGTGTTCCCTCCGAGGTGCAGTAGCTTGGAGAGCGCGGCTTGAGTAAGGTCGAGTCGCTCGCGGATCGAGCGGATCTCGTCCGAGGAGAGAAGGCCATACTGCTTCCGATAGAGCGTGAGCGCGCCCTCGCGCAGGTGTCGCATGTCGTCGAGCCGGAGCACGATCTCGCCGCACTTCGGGCACCGCAAGTGAAGCGCATCGGGAACCACTACCTTCTCGCCGTTCACCGGGAAGGACAGCCTCGCCTTCCGCTCGCGCATCTGCGTGCCGCAGGAGGGGCAGGCGTCGGCTGGCAGCGTCGAGATATCGGGTGGCCGTCGCTTCGTCCTAGGCTTCTTCATCGTCGTTTCCTTCATCTTCGTGGAACGAGACCAGCACGCATTCCGAGCGCACGATGAGCTTCACGTGCAGGATGGCTCCGCGACTTCCGGCCTGAAGACGTAGAGCCACTCCGCAGCCCGGTCCGACTCGATCCGTCCGGCCAGGTCGTCGGCCGTGAGCCCGGCGAGGATCAGCAAGGCATCCTCCTCATCGATCCCGAGGTCGAGCTCGCCCAGCTCCTCCGTGGCCTTGAACGTGAACCGCACCGATCTCCGGGCGACGAGCCGATGGATCTCGGCCAGCACCCGCGTCGCCCAACGAGGCCGGCCCGCGCGACGTTTCACTTCTCGGTGAACATATGCATTTGGTGAAATTGGTCAAGGGCTCGTGATGAAAGGACGGACAAGCAACGTTATGTCCCGTCATCGTCGTCCCGGTCGCCCCGTGGGGACGCTACCAGCACGCGGCGGCGGGGGGTGCTACACCCGCCGCGCACAGGGACGTGGCAGCGGCACGGTGCTGATCTCGCATGGCCCTGATCCGAGCGCCCGCTGGGCCCACTGGGA
>VBKL01000151.1 GCA_005879805.1 Deltaproteobacteria bacterium
GGACCGCGACCTCTGACGCCGCCCTGCTTCTCGGTCGCGAGAAGGACGTGGGAACGCTCCAGCCGGGCCGGTTCGCGGACCTCATCGCCGTGCGCGGCAATCCGCTGCAGGACGTGCGCGTGCTGGAAAACATGACTCTGGTGATGAAGGGCGGAGCGATCGTCAAGGACGCACGCGGAAAATAGCCCGCACTCATTTGCCGGGCGCAAGGAAGTCGCGGCGCAAGCACGAGGCGGCCCCGTACCCGAACTCGTTGCCCAACTCGAAATCGCCGAGCGCGGCAAGCCGGTCGCTGCCCAGCTTTGGCAGCGGCTTCGTGCAGGGCGGCCACCGTTCCGCAAACAGGTGGAAGACGATGTCCCAGCGCTCCTGCGGCGAAAGCCCCTCTTCGAACGAAGGCATCGCCGTCTCGATGCCTCCGTAGGTGAGCCGGTTGAACATCTCGTAGGGGCTCCAGTTGAAGTCGGGGTGGAGGATGTCGGGCGGGGGTGGATCGAATCGCTTTGCGACCTCCGGCGGCGGACCGGTCCCGTCGGCGCCGTGACAAGCGGCGCAGGCCTCCGCGAAAAGGCGCTTGCCGTTCGCCAGATCGGGCTTCTTCTCGGGCGCCCGCCGCACCGGAATGACCTGGAGGATGCGATCCACGATGGCTCTCGTGTCTTCGCCGAGGCGGTAGTCGATGCCGGCGATGCGGCGCCGGATCCCCTTCACCTGCGCGTCGACATCGGCCGCGCGCGGCGTGCCGATGCGAGCGAGGAGCGCAGACGCCTCGTCGAGCAGCGTCGCCAGCTGGGAGAGGCGCCGTTCGACGACCGGCGGGTCCTTCAGCTCCAGCGCCTCGCGGTACTCCTCGGAGACCTGCTGCAGCGCCGCCACCACGCGGTTCCAGGCCGCCTCGTCGCCGGGCGAGAGGGCCGGGGCCTGCGGCGCACCGCGCGAGCACCCGCAGGAAAAGACCAGGGCGGCGGCCAGAAGCGAAGCCGTCCGATTCATGGAGGACGGACCCTACTACGGCCTCGCTGGCGACCGATCAGGGCTGCTTGGCAGTCGGCTGCGGCAGGCCGAGCGCCTCGAGCACCTCGGAAGCCTTCTGCTGGACGGCCTTCTCGTTCTTCGGCCCCATGCGCAAGAGGTGCTTCTCGACCGGGCCGAGCGACTCGAGCTTCGCGTCCTTGTACTTGTAGAGCGCGCCCGCTTCGGTCACCTCGACGGGGCCGTCCACGACGGGCGCGCGGATGAGACGGCCGAGCGATCGCCGGGCAAGCTCGTCGACGCTCTGATTCGGATACCCGAGCGAATGGTAGGCGGTGGTGAGGAGCGGCTTGAGGGTCCGCACGGCGGAGGCGAATTTCTTCGCGTCCACGGAGGTGACGAGATTTCCGAACCAGTCGTAGCGGGCGTAGCTCCTGGGATCGATCTTCCCGCCGGAAACGACGAACTTCCCCGGCGAGGGCAGGAAGGAGAGCGGCTCGCGCGGGCTACGATCCTCGGCGAGGCTGTTCCCCACCTGCACCCAGCGCTCCAGCAGATCCTTCTGGCCGAGATAGGGAGCGAGGCCGGGCGAAACGTCGGCCAGTTGACCGCGCACCGTCGTGTCGCGCTGTTCCGCTGGAGGGAGCGGCGCGTCCTGG
Source organism: Deltaproteobacteria bacterium (assembly GCA_005879805.1). Lineage (GTDB taxonomy): Bacteria > Myxococcota > Myxococcia > Myxococcales > 40CM-4-68-19 > VBKO01. The sequence goes on from VBKL01000151.1 coordinate 1,632, forward strand.
GGCGCGGCGGGCTCGGTCTTGGCGACGGGAGCGGGCGGTGGCGGTGCCACGGGGGCCGGAGATCGGAGCGCGAAGTAGGCGGCGATGCCGGCGGCGGCGAGCGCCAGGCCGACGAGCAAGAGCGGCGGACTCTTCTTCGGAGTGTTCTCGGCCATGATGGGACGCTCTCTTAACGCTTCGGCGCGCCCGCCGCACCCCCGATCGAGGCAGACCGTTTGACCTCAAACCAAATGACCCGCGAGCAAGGCGGTAGCCCACAAAAAAGATCGGCGGCCCTGGAAGGCGGCGAGCCTACGCCTCGATGACCAGCCCTTCCTGCAACCTCAATCGGCGCGGCATCCGCTCCGCGAGCCGCGGATTGTGCGTCACCACGATGGCGGCGATGCCGAGGCGCTGGTTCAGGTCGACGAGAAGCTGGTGGATGCCCTCGCCGGTCGCCTCGTCGAGATTCCCGGTCGGCTCGTCGGCAAGCAACAGGCGCGGCTTCAGGACCAGCGCCCTCGCCAGCGCCACCCGCTGCTGCTCGCCGCCGGAAAGCTCTCCCGGCTTGTGCTCCACGCGGTGGGAGAGGCCGACCGTCTCCAGCATCTGCCGGGCCACCTGCTCCGCTTCGGGACGCGGCATCCGGCCGATGAGCGCGGGCATGGCCGTGTTCTCCAGCGCGGTGAACTCCGGCAGCAGGTAATGGAACTGGAAGACGAAGCCGATGTTCCGGTTGCGGAACCGCGCGAGCGGTTCCTCCCCCATCGCGAACGCGTCCTGCCCGTCGTAGAGGACCTGCCCCGCGGTGGGCGGGTCGAGCGTACCGACCACGTGGAGGAAGGTGCTCTTCCCTACCCCGCTCGGACCGACGAGCGAGGCCATCTCGCCGGGCCCGAGCGCGAAGGAGGCGCCCCGCAAGACGTGGATCTCCTTCTCGCCCAGCCAGTACGACTTGTGCAGGCCGCGCGCCTCCAGGAGCGGCGCCTCGATGCGAGGCGACTCGCGGACGGGCGCGGCCTCCACCTCGCCCATCAATCCTCCCGCAGCCCGTCGACGGGAGAGAGCCTGCTCGCCTTGGTCGCCGGATACAGCGTCGCGAGATAGCTGAGCGCCACGGCGATGAACGCCACCATCACGAACTGGCCCGAGTCGACGTTCACCGGCAGGTTGCTGATGTAATAGACGTCCGGATCGAGCTGCAGCCCGAAGCGCTCGATGAAGCTGCAGGAGGCGAGTCCGAGCAAGAGGCCCATGGCGGTGCCTATGGCGCCGATCACCAGCCCCTCCAGCACGAAGATCTTCATCACGCTCGAGTCCCTCGCTCCCATCGACTTGAGGATGGAGATCTCCTTGGTCTTCTCCAGGACCAGCATGATGAGCGTGGAGAGGATGTTGAAGCAGGCCACGAGCACGATGAAGGTGAGGATGATGGCCATCGCCAGCTTCTCCAGCTTCAGCGCGGAGAAGAGGTTGCGGTTCAATTCCGCCCAGTCCTTGGCGCGATAGGGGAACCCGCCCAGCGCGGCCACCACCCGGCGCCCCTCGGCGCGGGCGGCGTCCACGTCCTTGAACTTCAGCTCGAGGCCGGTGATCGACTCGCCCATGCGGAAGAACTTCTGCGCTTCCGGAATGCCGATATAGGCGAACTTCGAATCGTACTCGTACATCCCGGAGTAGAGGATGCAGGCGACGCGGAAGCTCTTGCTCCGCGGGATGGGGCCGGTCGGACCCATGTCGCCGAGCGGCGTGATCACCTGGATGACGTCGCCGACCCAGGCGCGGAGCGCGTGGGACATCTCCTTGCCGACGCAGATCCCGGGCATCTTCTGCAGGGTCTCCGGCGGAATCCCCTTGGCCAATTCGTCGGGGTGCGCCTCCTTGCGCTCGAAGGTGTCCTGCAAATACTGATCGTCGCCGAGGAGCCGCGCCTTGTCGCGGGGCTTGGCGGTCTCGCGGACCGGGATCTGCGTCGGATCGGAGATCCACGACAGCTCGCCCGCGATGACCTGGCGGGGAAGCTCGTTCACGCTGCCCGCTGTTTCGGGATCGATGCCTTTGAGCTCGGCTCCGGTCGGCGTCTGGCCCTGCGAGAGGATCACCTCGTTGAGGATGAACGGGCTCGCGCCGGCGACGCCCGGGACCGAAACGACTTTCGGCATCACCGACTTCCACTCGCTGAAGTCGCTCGAGTACTTGAGGAGGAGCGCGTGGGCGTTGGTGCCGAGGATCTTCTTCTTGAGGTCCGCCTCGAATCCGCTCATCACCGAGAGGACCACGGTGAGCGCCCAGACCCCGACGGAGACGCCGGCGATGGAGATGGCGGTCATCACCACCGTGGCAGGACGCTTGCGGCGCTGGCCCGGCTGCAAATGCGCGAGCTGGGCACGGGCCTGCAACCAACGTCCGGCGAGGAAGAGGGCCGCCACAACCGCCGCAGCGGAGAGGATGACGGCGGCCGCGTCGCCGCGGACCGAGGACAGGCTGGTGGGAGCGGCCGCGCCGAGCGCGCGTGAACGGACCGTCTCGTCGTAGGCGCGGGCGAAGACTCCCGCGGCAAAGAGGAGCCCGGGCGGCACCAGCCCGAGGCCGACGAGCATCGCCGCCGTCCGCCGATTGAGGCGCAGGTGGGTGCGGGCGATTCCCGCCTCGAATGCGAAGCGCAGATCGGGCGTCTCCGCCGCGCCCAGCAGGACCCCGAACGAGGCGCCCCAGAGACCGAGGAGCAGCGCTCCCACGCCGGTGAGGCCCGACCAGATGACGAGCTCGCGCGTGTCCGCGAAGAACTTGTCGTAGGAGAACGACGGAGGCTTCATCCGGTGCAGCACCGCGAAGGCGATGACCGCGAGGATCCCGGCGGAGACGAGCAGCTCGCGGCGGGCGAAGCCGCCGGCGAGGAAGCTGACGAGAAAGCCGATGAGGAGGAACGCGACCGCCTCGGCGCCGAAGGAGACGAAGAGGAGCGCGTCGGGAGAGAGCAGGCTCTTCGAGGAGAGGATGTGCCTGAGCGCGAGCTGTCCGGCGAACGCGCTCACTTGCAACCAGAGCGCGACGCCCGCTGCGCGCCAGACGAAGCGCTTCATGTCCCTTCCGCCTCCGGCCGGAGCAGGGGGAAGAGGACGACGTCGCGGATTCCGGGAGAGTCGGTGAACAGCATCACCAAGCGATCGATGCCGATGCCCTCTCCGGCCGTGGGCGGCATCCCGTGCTCGAGCGCGCGCACGAAGTCGCGGTCGTACGGCATCGCCTCTTCGTTGCCGCGCTTCGCGGCCTCGACCTGGGCGCGGAAGCGCGCTTCCTGATCGCGCGGGTCGTTCAGCTCGGTGAAGGCGTTGGCGATCTCGAAGCCTCCGGCGAAGGCCTCGAAGCGGTCGACGAGCCGCGGCTCCCCGTCCCTCTTGCGGGCGAGGGGGGAGATCTCGATGGGGAAGTCCACCACGAACGAGGGCCGGTCGCGCGGCAGCATCGGTTCAGAGAACGTCTCGAAAGCCCAGGCGATCTGTTCTCCGAGAGACTCTGCCTTGCCGAGCTTGAAGAGGGCTTCCTTGTCGCTGGTCCGCGCGCCGAAGTCGTTTCGCGTCAGCTTTCCCAGCTGATCGAGCTTCTCCTTGTCGGAGGAGCCCTCGATGCCGTAGAGCCTCGCTACTTCGCCCAGCATCGAGATGCGCGGCCACGGGGCGCGATAGTCGATGACCGTCCCCTGGTACGGGGCCTCGGAGCTCCCCGTCACCTCCAGGCAGAGCCGGGAGATCATCTCCTCCGTCAGCTTCATGAGATCCTGGTACGTCGCGTACGCCTGGTAGAACTCGATGCTGGTGAACTCGGGGCAGTGGGTGCGGTCGATCCCCTCGTTGCGGAAGATGCGCCCGATCTCGTAGACGCGATCGAGCCCGCCGACCACCAGGCGCTTGAGGTGCAGCTCGGTGGCGATGCGCAGCTTGAGCGAGATGTCGAGCGCGTTGTGGTGCGTCTGGAAGGTGCGCGCCGCCGCGCCGCCCGCTTGCTCCGGCGTGTGGAGGATGGGCGTCTCCACCTCGATGAACTCGCGCTCGTCGAGGAAGCGGCGCATCCCGGTGATGAGCTTCGTCCTGCGGCGGAAGGTCTCGCGCACTTCGGGATTGGCGGCGAGATCGACGTAGCGCTGGCGGTAGCGGGTCTCGACGTCGCTCAGACCGTGCCACTTCTCCGGCAGCGGCCGCAGCGCCTTGGTGACGAGCTGGAAACCGCCTTCGCCCGCCTCGATGGACAACTCCCCGGTACGGGTCCGCATGGCGCGGCCCTTCACCCAGGCGATGTCGCCGAGGTCGAGCAGCTTCAAGGTCTCGTAGGCCGGTTCGCCAACTTTGTCCTTCTTCACGAAGGCCTGCAGATCGCCATCGCGGTCGCGCAGGGAAAGGAAGGTCGCCTTGCCCATGGTGCGGATGGCCATCACCCGGCCAGCGATGGCGTAAGGACCGGTCGCCTCGGCTTCCAGGGCCTTGGCATCGTCGGAGGCATGCACCTCGCGGACGTGGCCGGTCGTGGTGGTGACGTGGACGCCGGCCGGATAGGGATCGAGGCTGCGCTCGCGCAGCTGCGCGGCCTTCCCTTCACGCAGGCGGATCTGATCCTCGATCGAGCTGGTCGCCTGGGCCGGCTTTTCTTCCGACATGGGAGCGGGCTTTCTATCGCCCGTCCTCGCCCGTGTCACGAGCGAAGGCGGGCTGGACGGCGACCCAGAAGGCGATGGGAGCCGCGGCGACGAGGCCGCAGCCGGCCATGAGCGCCCTCGGCGAGATGCCGCGATCGAGGAGGAACCCGACGAGGAAGGTGCTCGCGGACATGGCGAGGGTCATCCCGCCCATGTTGGTCGCCGCCACGCGGCCGCGCACCGGGTCGGGCACGATCTGCTGCAAGAGGGCGGCGCCGTAGGTCCACAGGATCGACCCGCCCGCGTTGGCTACCGCGAGGAACCCTGCGGCGACGAAGAGGCCCGGCGAAACCGCGAAGCCGAGATAGCAGACGAGGATGGCGCAGAACGCCCAGAGGATCCCGCGGCGGAGCGCGCGCTGGTCGTGCCCCACCAGCCGGAAGGCGACGAAGGGGCCGAAGAAGCTGCCGACGCCCCGCGCCGTCCACAGGATGGCGATGCCCGATCCCGAGGTGCGCGCGAAGACCTGCTCGCCGAAGAAGGCGAGGAGCACGAGTACGCCGCCGAGCGTGAATCCGAACGACGAGATGGTCGCGATGAGGGCGCGCACGCGAGGGTGACCCGCCACGTACCGGGCACCTTCGCGCAGATCGGGGAGGCCGAGCAGATTGACGAAGCCGGACGAGGCGGGTTCGCTCGCCTCGCGCCCGGCAGCGAGAAGCTCGCGCCCCGGAGGCTCGTCGCGTTTCGGGCGCCCGGCGGGAAGGCCTCGCAAGAGGAGCGCCGAGGCCACGAACGAGGCGGCATCGCACAGGAAGGCCGCGTCGCGACCGACCAGCGCGAGGATGACGCCCCCCGCCGCCGAGCCGACCGCGACGGCGACGCTCCACAGCGAGTTCTCCAGCGCGCTGGCGAAGACCAGTTCGTCGCGAGAGACGAGATTCGGCACGGTCGCGGCCTGCGCCGGCTCGAAGAAGGCCGAAGCGATCGCATGCGCCGTCATGACCAGGTAGACGATCCAGACCTGATCGGGAGAGCGCACGAAAAGCAGGCAGAGGACGAGGGCCGCGCGCAGCACATCGCAGGTGACGAGGATGGCCCGCCGCGAGATCCGGTCGGCGAGCACGCCAGCTGGCGGCCCCAGCAGGAAGAAAGGAACGAAGCGGGTCAGGTACACGAGCGCGACCGCTTCGCCCTTCCCGGTCAGGTCGAGGAGCAGGGAAAGCAGCGCGACCACGTTGAGCCAGTCGCCCACTTGCGAGACCGCATTTGCGGCGTAGAGGCGGCGAAATCCGGCGTTGCGCCTCACTACACCTACCAGGCGCGACAATGTCGGGGCGGCGTCCACGGAAGGGCGCGCTGGCATACCCGAGTGCCGTCAGTGACGCAAAACACTGTCGGAACGGGCGGACGTGCGCTACTGCTTTGCGGGTGAGCAAGCCCATCCGCAAAGCAGCCGTGCCGATCGCCGCCGCGGTCATTCTTGTCGTTTGCGCCGGCCTCTTGGCATTCTTCGCGTCGCTCCCCTCCGTGGAGCCGCTCCGCAAGACGAACCCCTCTTCGACCGCGATGATGGACACGCGCGCCGAGGAAGCGAAAGCGCACCACCATCCGGTGAAGCGGGTGTGGAAGTGGGTGCCGCTATCCCGCATCTCTCCCTGGTTGCAGAAGGCGGTGGTGAACAGCGAGGACGCCCGCTTCTTCGACCACGACGGCATCGACATGGTGGAGACCGAGGTCGCGCTGGAGAAGGCGGCGGAGCAGCACAAGCTGGGCAGGGGCGCCTCGACCATCTCCCAGCAGCTGGCGAAGAACCTGTGGCTCGGCGAGCAGCGCTCGCTGTGGCGCAAGCTTCGCGAGGCGGTGATGGCGCGGAAACTCGAGACCCTCGGCAAGGACAGGATCCTCGAGCTGTATCTCAACGTCGCCGAGTGGGGCGACGGGATCTACGGCGCCGAGGCGGCGTCGCGGTACTGGTTCCACAAGCCGGCCTCGAGCCTCCTCCCCGAAGAAGCGGCGCTCCTCACCGCGATGCTTCCGGCGCCTCGGACGCGGAACCCCAGGCACCCGTCGGAGCATCTGCGCCGTCGGGCGTTCACGGTGCTGAAGCTGTACGGGTTGTATGGGCAGCTGACGCCGGAGCAGGTGGCGGAGGCGCGGAAGTATCTCGGCGAGATGGTGACGGGGCCGGTCGCTACCAGATAATTGCCCGTGCGAGTGCGTGTGCCTGTGCACCCGCACGGCAGTCAGTCCTCCGAGCGACCCTCCCCTCCCCGCTCCGTGCGGGACAGCGCTTCGATGCACATCGTTTGCTTCGTGAAGACGGTGCTGATCATCGAGGACGACCGCGACACCCGCGCGATCCTCTCCGAGATTCTCGCCGGGGAGGGATACGAGGCTGTCGCGGTCGATGCTGGGGACTCCGCCATCACATATCTCGGCTCCCACGACCCGCCTTGCCTGGTGCTGCTCGATCTCCGCTTGCCGCGGATGAATGGCATCGCTTTTCTACAGTGGCTCAACAAGCAGGAGCAGCTGAGAAAGCTGCCGGTGGCGGTCCTCTCCGCTCTGCGCGTCGACACCGAGAAGGACAAGGAGCCCTTCCGCGATCACGTGGTCGCGGTCCTGCGGAAGCCGTTCACGCTCGAGGACGTGCTCGAGCTGATCGAATCGCACTGCGGCACGCTCCCCGGCACCCAGGAAGCCGCCTAGCGCGCGACCTGCCTCTCCTGCGAGGAGAGATCCGACCACTTCTTCGTCACCAGCGGGGAGAGCTTCGCCTTCCACTCCCCGCCGAGGTCGACCAGCGCCGCCACCACCTGATCGCGGAAGTAGGGCTGCACGCTCGGATCGACGAAGGTGATGCGTACGCCCTTGGTGCCGAGCGTGATCTCGAGATCGGCGCCGTCGGCCTCGTCGCACTCGAGCGTTCCCGACTCCTTGACGTGACCGATGTGTGGCCACTCGTGGTCGAGGTCCTTGTCGAGAGCGTCCTTCCACATGTGCACTTCCAGCCCGGTGCGCTTCTCGAGCTGGTGCTTCAGGTCGACGAGCGTGGGCACGCCCTGCGAGAACGTCACGTCGTAGTGGATTATCGCCACGTCTATACCTCCGCCTCGGGGGATCCGCCCGGCCGATCCTTGCGCCGCACGCCGAGCAGGTAGGGTTGGATGAACTGATCCAGTTCGCCGTCGAGCACCGCGTCGGGATTGCCGCTCTCCACCCCGGTCCGCACGTCCTTCACCATGCGGTAGGGCGCCAGCACGTAGTTGCGGATCTGGGAGCCGAAGGAGATGTCCGCCTTGGTGGCCTCGATCTTGTCGCGCTGCGCCTGTTGCTTGCGCAGCTCCAGCTCGTAGAGGCGGGAGCGCAGGACCTTCCATGCCATGTCGCGGTTCTTGTGCTGGCTCCGCTCGTTCTGCATCGAGACCACGATGCCGGTCGGGATGTGGGTCATGCGGATGGCGGAGTCGGTCTTGTTGACCTTCTGTCCTCCGGCCCCGGAGGCGCGGAAGGTGTCGATGCGCACGTCGGCGGGATTGACGTTGATCTCGATGTCCTCGTCGACCTCGGGATAGACGAACACAGAGGCGAACGAGGTGTGCCGGCGGGCGTTGGAATCGAACGGCGAGATGCGCACCAGGCGGTGCACGCCCACCTCTGCCTTGAAGAATCCGAAAGCGTGGTCGCCGCGGGCGATGAAGGAGACACTCTTCAGACCCGCCTCCTCGCCCGGCTGGAAATCGCCGGGATCGACCTCCCAGCCTTTCCGCTCCGCATAGCGCGTGTACATCCGGTAGAGCATCTGCGCCCAGTCCTGCGACTCGGTCCCACCCGCCCCGGCGTTGATCTCCACGATGGCGCTCTTCTCCTTGCCGAGCGACTGGGCCTTCTTCTGGTCGTCCCAGAAACCCGGTTGCGCGCTCTCGCGCTCGATCAGATCCACGCGGGCGCGCTTCTTCTCGATGTCAAAGCGACCCCCGCAGCGCATCGAGGCGCCGGGTAAGCTCTTGCAGATCGGGCGGAACGGCGGCCATGGGGCGGCACCCTACCGAAGTCGGCCTTTGCTGGAAACCGCTTTTGCTGCGGCTAGCGTGACACCCACCATTCCGGGCCCTCCGAGCAGGCGGCGCTCGGCCGCCGCCATCCGCCGCGCACCGCGCTGGTCCTCATGGTCGTGACCGAGGCAGTGGAGGATCCCGTGCGCAACCAGCAATCGCAGCTCGCGAGCGAGCGTCCACCCGCCTTCGCGCGCCTGCCTGCGGGCAGTGTCCAGGGAGATGACCACGTCTCCGATGACCCCCCCGCCCTGGGGAAAAGAGAGCACGTCGGTCGGGCGATCCTTCCCACGAAACAATCGGTTGAGCCGACGCATCCGCCGGTCTCCGACCACGACGACGGAGAGCTCGCCGGACGCGCCCGCCCGCGACAGCTGGCGGGTGGCCGCCGCCCGGACGACCCGCGCGGCGTAGCCCTTTCCCCTGCCCTCGGCTGAAACGAGCACCCGCGACATGATCTCGCGCGCCGCTACAACCCCGCAGAGACGCTGTCAATCTTGCGGGGGAGGTGTCCTCGGGCATCCATCCGGGCAAGCGGCCCCTAGCGCTTCTGGCCTATCGTCGCTAGATCAGGAACGTCACGGACGGACCCCCATCCATGCGCCGCTGGCCCTACCTACTGGTCGTCGACGATGACGCCGATTTCCGCGACGGTCTCCGGACCGCGCTGGAGATGAAGGGCTATCAAGTCGACGACGCGGGCAACGGCAAGGACGCCCTGGACAAGATCCTCGACAAGCCGCCGTTGCTGGTCCTGCTCGACCTGCAGATGCCGGTGATGAACGGCCGCGAGCTGTTGCAGAAGCTCCGCGCCACGCCCGAGACGAAGGAGATCCCGGTCGTCATCATCTCCGGCTTCGGCTTCGAATGGGAGGCGGAACTGATGGGTGCCCAGGGCTACATCGGCAAGCCCTTCGAGCCGCGCGACCTGGAGAAGACCATCGCGCAGCTGCTCAGGCCGCGCCTCGTCAGCGTGAAGCCGGCGTCGCAGATCGAGAAGCAGCGGTAGCGCTCCCCGCTATCGAGAGGCGGTTACGATTCGCGCTGCAGTTCCGCCCTCGCCGCCTTCTCCTCCTCCATCAGCGCAGCGATCTTCTCGCTCAGCATGTCCGCGCATTTCTTCGCGTGCGACAGTCGCGTCTGCGAGGGCCAGTCGCCAACGCCGAAGGGACTTCCGAAGACGATGACGATGGGCCTCCGCCTGCGAATGTTGGCCCACAGTTCCGAGAACAGGTGGTTCGTAAGACCGGTGATGAAGGCGGGAAGGATGACTGGTCTCGCCTTGAGCGCGAGCTCGCCGACCCCGGGCTGCGCGGGCAGGAGATGGTATGGGTCCGGCCCCTTGTTTCGCGTCCCTTCGGGATGGAAGCCGAGCAGGTTGCCGGGCTCGCGCAGCAGGTCGACGAGGATCGAGAGGCTGTACTTGTTGAAGGCCTTCGCCTCCGGCCGGCGGAAGAAGGGGGGGAACATCGAGCCGCCGCCCAGGAGCAGCGAGATGAACAGTCCGGGCGGATGCTCATAGAAGAAGTTGGCGCGGACGGGAAAGGTGCTCTTGCGATGGTACCGTTTCGAGCAGAAGAGCAGCCAGCCGATGATGAACTGATCGAAGAAGGACCGGTGGTTGGAGACGAGCAGGAAGGAAGCCCCGTCCGGGATGGCTTCCAGCCGTTCCCAGCCGCGGACGACCACGCGGCGGGAGACGAACATGGAGAAGAGAGGGTCGAGAAAGATGCGCTGCCAGGCGAGCGCCCAACGCGCCCCCGCACCGACGTTGAAGTAGCGCATGACCCGGAAGGCGAACCTCTCGAATCGGCGCAGAACGTGGAACGGTGGCCCGGAGCCGGGCTGGCGATCGCGCGCCTTAGCGGAGCGGCCTTCGGTCTGGGCGGTGATTTCGGCCATGCGGTGCGCGCCAGTCTACGAAATCAGGGCGGCGCGAGCACCCATCCTTCGCGCCGCGCGATGCGCAAGTCGGTGGATGCGGGCGCCCGGAAGGAGCGTTCCGGGTTCCGGCCCACCATCCAGCGGACCGCGGAGAGCACCTGCGCGGCATCGCGGATGGGGTGGAGCGAGGGATCGAACCCGATCGCCGTCGGCCAGATCTCGGCGTGCACCACCAGCGGACGGCCACGCGGCGCTTCGAACCCGGTTTCCTGCGGCCAGATGCGGGAAACCTCGCGCAGCTTCGGGTCCTCGCGCAGCGACAGGAGCCGGGGAAGACCCGTGAGCGCCTGGCTGCCGCACGACCCGGCCGTGTAGAGTTTCCAGGGCGAGTGCGGCCGCAGCCCCCGGCGCTGCAGTGCGAGCTCGCAGAGCCGGAATTCCGGCAGGTCGAGCGGCGGCCTCGTCACCGGAACCCGGCGGCCCGGCGGCGCGCCCCAGAAGAGCGAGGCGCCGGCGAGGCGATTCAGGCGCGCGGCCGCGGCGAAGCGGTCGTTGCGGTTGTCGGGCCCGTCGTGGACCTGCGCGGCGATGGCGCGGAGGGCGCCGAGCGGACCGCGCACGCGCAGCCTCGCCGCTAAGCCGTCGGGAAACCCGAGCGGGAAATCCCAGCCGACGAGCACGCGACGCCGCTTCGCGACCGCGGCGCTGAGTTTTTCGCGCAGCAGTCGCGTCGCCTCGTCTCTCGTCGGCGGGTTGTGCAACTCTCCGCCGCTCGTCGCGATCCAGATGCTGTCCTTGCCTCGTCGCGGGATGGCCGCGGCGCTCCAATCGACGGCGATCGCCACGTCGAAGAGCAGCTCAGAACCCCGGGACGAGCTTGGCGATGATCTCCTTCATGATCTCGCTCGTGCCGCCGCCGATGGTGAGCAAGCGCACGTCGCGAAAGGCGCGGGCGATGGGCGTCTCGACGACATAGCCCATGCCGCCGTGAAGCTGCATGCAGTCGTAGACCACGCGCTGCATGAGATCGCCGGCGAAGAGCTTCGACATGCTGATCTCCTTCACCGCCGGCTCCTTGCGGGCGAAGAGATCGCAGGCGCGGTAGGTCAGCCAGCGCGCCGCCTCGATGGAGGTGAGGTGCTCGACCAGCTTGTGGCGCCAGACCTGGAACTTCACCAGCGGCTTTCCGAAGGCGCCGCGCTCGTTGCCGTAACGGATGGCGTCCTCGACCATCTGCTGCATGCCGGCCACCGCGCCGATCGAGGCGACCAGGCGCTCCCCCTGGAAGTTGGTCATGATGTGGTAGAAGCCCGCGTCCTCTTCCCCGAGCAAGTAGCGGACCGGCACCCTGCAGTCCTCGAAGAAGAGGAGCGCGGTGTCGCTCGAGAGGTTCCCTACCTTCTCCAGCTTCTTGGAGACCGAGAAGCCCTTCGCGTCGGTGGGGAAGGTCAAGAGCGAGATGCCGCCGTACCCTGCCCCGCCGGTGCGCACCGCGAGGGTGATGAAGTCGGCGCGGGTGCCGTTCGTGATCCACATCTTCGCGCCATTGATCACGTAGTCGTCACCCACCCTGCGCGCGGTAGTCTTGATGTTGGCGACGTCGCTGCCCGTGTCGGGCTCGGAGATGCCGAGCGCGGCGATCTTGTCCCCCGCGAGCGCAGGGGCGAGGAACTCGCGCTTCTGCTCGGCGGTGCCGATCTCCTCGATGATCGGGGTGGCGATCTGCGCCTGCACGAGGATGCCCATGTTGACGCCCGAGTTGTGGCTGCGGACCAGCTCCTCGGCGAGCACCACCACGTGCCAGTAGTCCCCTCCCGAGCCGCCCACCTCTTCGGGATAGTTCACGCCCAGCGCGCCCAGCTCGGCGAGGCCGCGGAAGACCTCGCGCGGGAAGATGCCCGCTTCGTCCCATTCCAGGGCGTGGGGCGCGAGCTCGCGCTCTACATAGGTGCGCAGGTTCTGCCGGAAGAGGTCGTGCTCCGGGGTGAAGGGCGGCGCGATCATCGCGGGACCTCGTTCTGAATGAATGCTCATTCAGTGGCGGAAGCTACCATGGCACGAGCGCGAGGGCGAGGCCGGCACCGAGGGAAAAAGCGCTCCACACCAGGCCCGAGACGATGGGGCGTTCGAGCTCGCCGCTCCCCCGCGCGACCGACGCGGGCAGCGCGGAGGCCGCCGCTCCGAGCACGACCAGTCCCGCCGCCTCGGCCGCGGAAGGCCACTGCCCGATCGCTCGCGTAACCGCGCAAAGCGCCGCCATGACGACCAGCGCTCGTGGGAGGATGACGGCGTTTCTCGTGCGCGGATCGATTCGCGCCGCGAGCAGCATTCCGGCGATGGGCGCAACGATTGCCGCCCAGCGCGGCAGCGTCGGCTCGACGAGTGAGGCCGCCCCGAGGCCGCCGATGACGAACGCGAGAATCGTTCCCTGTGCCCCGAACGGCGTCCTCGCCGCCGCGGCGCGCAGCCCGAGGGAAAAGGTCGCTCGCGGCCCCGGTAGGCTTCGCAGATCGGGAATGGCGATGCTCCCGAAGAGGAGCGCCACGACGGCGACGACGGGCGAGAGGCGCGGTTCCGCTGCGCCTGCAGCGAGCCCCAAGGCGATGCCCATGCCCTGGCCGATGTCGAGATAAGAGAGGCCGGCCGGGCGGCGGTCGAGCGGAATCGCTTCTGCCAGATGGGTGGCGCAGAGATCGCCGAGCGCGGGAAGCGCCGCGGCGGCGGCGAGCAATGCCTCGTCGGGGCTCAGGGAGAGCAGCGCCGCCCCTTGCACGGCGAGCGATGCGGCGACGAGCACGAACGCGGCCGCGCCCCGCGGGACTACCGTCCCGCACAAGGCCCAGAGCGGCCGGGCGACGCGCAGGGCCGCCCAGACCACCGCGCCCGCGAAGGAGCGATGGGTACACAGGCGGGCGAGGGCGGCGAAGGCACAAAGCTCGGAGGCGCCGGCGAGGAGCGAGAGGCGGATCGCGAAGCGCGACTCGTCCGCGAGCAGGCGCGGCCGGATCGGCTCTCCGGGCAAGGTGGCGAAACGCGGCTTGTGCGACCGCGGCGCGAACTCCTCGGGAAGCTCGGGCACGAGCCCAAGCTACCGTATCCGTCAGGCGAGCGGTTCGACCACCGAGGGGAACACCTCGAGCAGCTTGCGATCGAAGCGGTGGGCGAGCTCGGTGCGCAAGAGGCGGAGGGCATCCAGGTGCGAGAAGGCGCGCCGCTGGGGCCGCGTGGTGGTGAGGGCGTCGTACGCCTCGCAGATGGCGAGGACGCGGCCCACCGCGCCGATGGGAACCGCCCCGGATACGTCCAGATGGCACTCGAAGGCGCCCTGGGCACGCTCGAGGGCCGCGGCGTGCACGTCGCGCTCGCGGAGCAGCGCGCGGGCGGCGAAGAGCGGAGCGGCCTTGATCGCGGCCACCTCCGGCTGCGAAAGAGGCGTGTCCTTGTGCAGCAGATCGATGGGGAGAGCGGCCAGCCCGACGTCGTGGAAGAGGGCGGCCATGCCGAGATCGTGGCGGCGCCGCTTGGCCATCCCGATTCGAGCGCCGAAGGCGATGGAAAGCACGGCGACGTTGGCGCCGTGATAGCCCCAGTAGGCCGCGCCGCCCGCCTTGGTCCGGGCGAGCTGGAGGAAGCGCAGCGGAGCCTCGCGCTGGAGCTCGACGAAGTCCTGCACCACGCGGCTCGCCGCCCAGACGGGAATGGCTTGCGCGCCGGCGCGGAGCTGCAAGAGCGTCTGGTCGACGAAGAGGACGGCGTGGCCGTAGCAGTCGGTGAGGCGGGTGTCGTGGCTCCGGGCGAGCGGGTCCTGCACCGCGGCGCGCTGGATGACGAGCCGCAGCGAGGCGAGCGGATTCGCCGGATCGCCGTGCTCGCTCATCGAGGAGGCGGTTCCGGTCGAGAGCAAGGAGACGAGCGCGCGCAGGTCGCTGGCGGGCACCGCCTCGCGGGCAGCGATGCCGTGGATGCCGCGGCCGGCGGTCTCGGCGCGAACCAGACCGAGCAGCGCGTTTCCTGCCGAATCGAGACGGATCTGCTGGCGATTGAGGAAGAGGGCGTCCGGCGCGATCTGCAGCTCGAACGAACCGTCGTCCCGGACCAGCTCGAGGATGCCGACGCCGAGCGTCGCGAGCGGGCCGTCGAAGACGCCATTGGCCGCGCCGTGGACGCGGCCGTTGCGGAGGATGCCGTGGAGGGCCCCGAGGGCGCGTACGCCGAGGTCCTGCCGCCGTTCGCGCGTCGATCCGTTGGCCGTCGCGTCGAGGCCGCGGCCGAGCTGGGTGTTCATGCCGCCGCCACCTGCGAAAGATGTCCTTGCGGAGGCGTGTGCGAGCGGACCATGCGCGCACCGGCGCGAGCCGCCGCGCCGACGCGAAGATGGTCTGCCTCCTCCGAGGCGCGCTCGAGGACTCCGGCCGCGCGGCCGCTCCCCTCGGCGACGAGACCCTGCACCGCGAGGAGCTGGTCCCCTTCGTCGGGCTTCTTGAAGAGCATCCGGCGTCCGGCGAAGAGGCGGCCGACGAGCCACTGGAAGCCGGCATCGGTTCCGAGCCGGCCGAGCGCCCTGTGCAGGTGGATGAGCTCGTCGCGGCTGGCGTCGCGCGCCTTCAGCTTCTCGATCGCCGCGAGGAAGAGGGCGGCGACCTCGTCGTGCGCGGAGCAGCCGCCGAGGGCCGAGGCGGCCGCCGTGCGAACCTCGGCGTCTTCATCCTCGAGCAATGGGCCGAGCTTCGCGAGAGCGCTAGCGTCGTCGGAGACGAGCAGCGTGACGGCTGCGACGCGGACCGCGCCGGCGCGATGGCCGAGCGCCGCGGC
>VBKL01000007.1 GCA_005879805.1 Deltaproteobacteria bacterium
CCGGGCGTCGCCGGAGAACGAAATGCTCCCGGACGTCCCCTTCACCGAACCGTGGACGGGGACCACGAGCACCGGGTCGCCCGCGGCAGCACCGCGGGCTTCCCGGGCCCAGAGCGTGGTCCCCATCGCCAGCGCGGCGATGAGGACCACTGGAGTGGACGACTTCTTCGAAACCATCGTTCGCTCCTCTGGTTCGTGCGATTGCCTTAGAACGCCGTCGGCTCGGTCTCGTCCGGAGCGCGGAAGCCCACGCCCTGGGGAGTCGGAACCGGGGTCGGCAGCGGGTTGAGGAACGGCTCACCGGCGCCGTTGATCTCCCACCGCACGAGCATGGCGTTGTCCTCGTGCACCGTGTTGTGGCAGTGCTCCATGAACATTCCGCCGAAGTCGCGGAACTGCATGGTGATGGTGATGCTGCCGGACGGACGGAGGCGGTACACGTCCTTGCGGCCCCGCTCCCACGCCGGAACGTTGGAGAGGCTGCCGTTGCGGGCGAGGACCTGGCCTTCTTCGAAGTGGATGTGGATCGGGTGATCCCATCCGCCGCCGCCGTTCTTCAGGGTCCAGATCTCGCGGGTCCCGTACTTGGGAGCAGCCGAGACGCGGCCGAAGTCGGCGTTCAGCATCGCGTTGTTGTCCGTCTTCACGCCCCAGGGTCCGATGAACGACGTGTCCTGATCGTTGCTGGTCTGCGACCCGCCGCGGCCGAACTCGAAGATGCGCTCGCGCGAGACCGGGATCTGCGAGAGATCGGGGTTCGGGATGAGCACGCGGCCACCCGTCACCGGGAGGCTCTGGTCGGGCGTCGCCGGCTTGCGGACGACGCGGAACTCGAGGAACTTCCCGACACAGGGATCCGCCGACTTGCCCGAGAGCGCCTCGCCGAAGGAGAGGTCCTTCGACGGCTTCTTGCCGTCCTGGTGCTCGCAGAGGTTGACCAGGTACAGCTTCTTCCCGAGGAACTTCGAGAAGTCGATGACGTAGTCGTACCGCTCGGCGATGCCCTGCTCGTCCATCTGGCTCAGGTCGACGCAGTGGGGGAGCAGGTTACCGTCGTTCGCGATCTGCGTGAACATGACCGGCTGCCCGGCCTCGTTGCACAGACCGACCTTGAAGAAGCGCGAGACCGACGCGTTCAGCTGGCGGAAGCGGTAGCGGCGAGCCTCGACCTCCATGTACGGACGGTACGCCAGGTTCACGGTCATCATGTCGCCGAGGAACCCGTCGAAGTCGAAGATGTCGAAGAGCATCTGGCCGCTCTGATCGACCGCCTTGTCGGCCAACATGAGATTCACGTCGTACTCCAGGTTGCCCCAGTCCTTCGCAGTGCCGGAGGGGAGCCGGAGGTTGACGCCGTCGTTGATGCCTTCGTTACCGCGATCCAAGGAGCTGTACAGGTTGAACATTCCTGCATTGCCCTTGTACACGTTCTGCGAGGTGAAGCTGAACATGTGATCGTGGAACCAGTGCGTCGACATGGTCTCGCGCCAGTCGCCGGGCATCTTGTTGATGCCGCCGCTGCCGTCGGGGCTGCCGCAACGAGGATCGGTCGCCTCGACGTTGAAGCTCGAGAGACCCGCGTGCACGATCGGATAGTGGTAGTCGTAGAACTGGCCCGGGTAGAAGTACGCGCCGGTGAAGCCGTCGTTCTCGGCGCCGTGGTGGCCGTTGTGCTCGTGCGTCGAGATGGTGTGGATGCCGAAGCCGGCGTTGTCCTTGCGGCTGTAAGGCAACCGGTTGTGGTGCCGCATGAGGATCGCTTCACCGTACCGGCCCAGCATGAGCTTGGGCGGAACCGAGCCGTTGAAGGTCCAGAAGTTCAGCGGGCTCTGGTCCGGCATGAGCGGGTGGAAGGTGGGACGAACCGGCGCCGAGGCGTCGATGCCGCTGTTGAACTGCGAGTCGCAGCTCGGGTTGTAGTTCGTCAGCATCTTCGCGCCGGCCTGCTCGACTTCGACGCCGACCTTCGGCGCGAAGCGCTCGAACTGCTGGTGCGCCCAGATGGGCCCCGGCGGACGACCTTCGATGGGGCCGGTGTCGCCAGGCGACACTCCCTCGAGGGCCGTGTTGAGCAGCTGCTGCGTCTGGTTCGACTCCTTCTGCGGCAGCGGCGACAACGAGTTCGGGTCCTTGCGCTCGAGCACGTCGAAGCGCGGCATCGGCTGCGAGAAGGCGGCAGCGCCGAAGAGCGGGCTGAGCGGAGCGCCGGTCGGAATGGTGCCGTACGCGCTATTGGCGAACGGGCTGAGGCCGTTCTGCAGCACGATGCTGCCGGCGGCGGTCATGAGGCCCATCTTGACCATGTCGCGGCGGGTCACTTGCCCGTGCGACAAGGCCTTGACGATTTCGCGCCGGTTTTCCCGGGCGTTCGTGGCCTCGCGGACGCGAGTCTTGGATGCGTTACGTGGAAGATACACTGCGTTCTCCTATCGTTCTCGGGGGACGCGTTGTGTCGACCTGATCCCCCCGAATCAGGCCGACGGTTGAAATGCTTCAGCTACACAAATCCAGAGACGTTGAAATCAAGGCGCTTCTGGGGGTGTTCGCTGCGGGCCCGAAGGACCCGGAACCGGCCTACGACGCGGTGATGACCCGCGGCGCCGTGCCGGCTCAAGCTCGCGTCCACTGCGAGCAGAACGATGGAGTTGCGGACGAATCCGCAGGTACCACACACGATGACACTACTCCCGACCGGAGCGAGGCCCCGGTCCCCCCCAGGGGCTAACCTGGTAGGCGTCTTTATACCAAAAGTTCACCCCCGGGAGAAATCGGAGCGCCCTGAATCCCACGTTTGCCTTCCTCGGGTGTCGGACACGGGAGGTCGATGTGGGACTTCCGGCAACCGTGCAGAAATCTACCGGTGCGTTGAAATTGGTCCTTGACCCGGCAGGTTCGGTGCGCTAGATGAGTGCCTCACGATATGAATCGAAATTCACATACTGGACGCCAGGTTCTTCCCCTTAGAGAGCGTCTCAAGGGAGAGACCCAGCGCGCCATCCTCGAGGCGGCCGAGGAAGTGTTCGGGGAGAGCGGCCTGAGCGGCGCCCGCATGGAGGACATCGCCGGCCGGGCAGGCGTCTCCGTCGGCACTCTCTACAACCACTTCAAGGATCGCGACGCTCTCCTCAAGGACTTGATCGTCGCTCGTCGCGAGGAGCTACTCGCGCGCCTCGACGCCGTGCTGGCCTCGACCGAGAAGGACGGTTTCGGCTCTCAGCTCGAGCAGTTCGTCCGGGCGGTCCTCGAGCACTTCGATTCCCACAAGGCGTTCCTCGCCATCATCCTCGAGAGCGAGCACATGCGGGCCCAGGAGCTGTCCGGCTCCCGCGCAAGCCGCCCGAACACGGCGCTCCTCGAGATCCGCCGGCGCATCGAGGAGCTTCTCGTGCGCGGGCGCATCGTCGGCATGCTGCGTCCGGAGGCGGCGGAGATGTTTCCCTCCTTCCTGATGGCGCTCCTCAAGGGCACCTTGTCGCGCGAGCTCTCGGCTCCGACCGACGTCCCGCTCGCCAGCCGCGCTCCGGCGCTCGTCCTCTTCTTCTTGCACGGGGCGGGCGCCTGATGGGCGAATCTCTCGCCCTTCCCATGCCGCGGTCGCTCGCCGTGCCCGCGCGCGCTCCGACCAACAAATGGCTCGTCACGGTGTCCGTCTCCTTCGGAACCCTGATGGGAGCGATCGACGCCTCGATCGTCAACGTGGCGCTCACGCACATCCGCGGCGCCGTCGGCGCGACGCTCGAAGAGATCACCTGGATCTCCACCGCCTTCGTCATCGCCACCGTGCTGGTGATGCCGCTCACCGCGTTCCTCGGCCGGCTGGTCGGGCAAAAGCGCCTCTACATGGCGTCGCTCGTCCTCTTCCTCGTCGGGTCCGCGCTCTGTGGCATGGCCCGATCCCTGGAGACGCT
>VBKL01000008.1 GCA_005879805.1 Deltaproteobacteria bacterium
GGACGACGGTGCAATCGCCGCTGCGGTGGGCGCAGTCCGCGGAATGGAAGCTCGATTACGCAAACCCGGCTCGCCTCTCGAGAGAAGAGCTCGAGAAACGGAGCCGGGAGTTTGCCGAGCAGAAGAAGATCGCAGCGCGGGTGCGCTCCGGGACCGAGTAGCCTCTACGGCCAGGCCGCTCCGGCCGCGAGCTTCAGATCCATGTCGACGTCCGCGGTCCAATTGCTGGACGGCGGCGTTCCGGTGCCGCTCAGGGTGAGCGTGATGGTCCGGCTGGTGCTGCTCACGTAGTCGAGGATCTCGACGTCGTCGGCGCGCGCCAGGACGAGCGACTTACCGGGCGGATTCGCAGGGTCCTTGACGTACTTCGCCAGCACCTGGGTCTTGCCGTTGCCGCTGATGGTCAGCTGCAGCGTATCGAAGCCATTGAAGTCGGCGGCGAACCCGGAAGGGATCGCCATCCCGGCTTGGTTGAGCTGGATGCTCGAATTCACCTTCACCGGGCCTGCGGTGTTGCTGGCGCCATTCTCGGTGATGGGCGTCGAGGGCATGTCGAAGGTGAAGGAGAAGGGCGGCAACGTGGTCACGAGTCCGCCGGGTACCCCCGGGATCACGCCCTGGATCCGCTGCGTCACCACCATGGTCGGTTCGGTGGCGCGGGCCTGGAAGATGTCGCCACAACCCGCCATGGCGAGGAGCGAGCCGAGCAGGAGGGACAGCTTTCGCAAAGTGTCGGTCATGGGTCGGGTCCGGTTCAGTAGACGAAGAGGAGGAAGCCCAGGCTCACCGAGGGCGTGCGGGCGAAGAGCTGGACGTTGCCGGCAGACACCAGCTGGCTCGAGCTACCGGGGTTTCCGGCCGCGATGGCCTCGCGCACGTTGCGCGCCTCGGACCAGATCCAGCTGATTCCACCGCGCAGGAAGAAGACGAAACGCTGCTGCGAGCCGAATTCGAGACCGACCGAAGTGGTCACGAAATCGTGCTGCACCTGGCGGAGCAGGACGCGCGCGGCGGCATCGTTCGAGAACTTGCTCGCGTCGCCCTGGAAGTAGTGGCCACCCTCGAGGTTGAGGGTGGGCGTGACGGCCCACTCGAAGGGGATGTAACTCGCTCCAGCGCGCACGCCGAATCCGGCGAGGTCGTAGTTGGCGCCGGCGTCGAAGCGGAATGCGCGGTAGGGGCGGAACACCGCCGCGAGGCCGGCGCCGCCAGGGAATCCGCCGTCGAGCTGCAGGCCGACGTGGCGGACGTCGGAGAGGCTGTACCAGTGGTGCGCGGGACGATCGAGCGCCGGATCGAACGGGCTCTGCGTGTCGGCCCGCGCGGCCGAAGCGCCGAGCAGCGCGCAGGCGAGAAACAGGGAAGTGCGAAGAGACATCGTCGTGGTCTCCAAAGATCGAAAGAGTGGCCGCGGTGGGGGAAGCGTCGAGAAGAGCGGCTTCCAGTGAAGCTAGAAGAGACGCAGGGGTCCGGTCAAAACGACTTTATCGAGGGAAGAATGGAAGGGTGCGGGTCTGCGCCATCCGGCGCACCTGCTGCGAGGCGGCCTTACACGAAAGCGTTTCGCCGAAGCGTGTGCGCCGCTGTTAGACTGCGGCCCACATGCGGATCGAGCTGAACTACGGTCGCAGCACGTTGCCGGTAGAGCTTCCGGACAATCTGGAAGTCACGCTCATTCGCAAGCCGGTCATGGCGGTGTTGCCCGACCCCCTGGCAGCCGTGCGCGGGGCGCTGGCGCGGCCGGTGGGCGCCCGCCCATTGATCGAGGAGGCGAGAGGGAAGAAGACCGCTTGCATCCTGATCTGCGACGTTACCCGGCCGGTCCCGAATGCGCTCTTGCTGCAGCCGATCATCCGCGAGCTGCTGGAGGCCGGCATGCCCGCCTCCGGCATCACGGTGCTGGTCGCGACCGGCCTGCACCGTCCCAACCTCGGCACCGAGCTGGAGGAGCTGGTCGGCGATCCGTGGGTCTTGCGAACGGTGCGCGTCGAGAACCATTACGCGCGCCGCGACGAGGAGCACGTCGATCTCGGCTACACGGCGAAGGGCACGCCGGTGAAGCTGGACCGCCGATTCGTGCAGGCGGAGGTGAAGATCGTCACCGGTCTGGTGGAGCCGCACTTCATGGCCGGGTACTCCGGCGGCCGCAAGGTGATTGCGCCGGGCGTCGCGCACCGCGACACCATCACCACCTTCCACAGCGAGCGCTTCATGAGCCATCCGCGCGCGGAGAATTGCGTGCTGGAAGGCAATCCGCTGCACGAAGAGCAGCTCGCCGTCGTCGCCATGCTCGGTCCGGTGCTCTCGGCGGACGTCGCCATCGACGAGCAACGGCGGCTGTCGTTCGTCAGCTTCGGCGAGGTGGTTCAGAGCCATGCGCTGACGGTGGCGTTCGTCGAGCGTTACGTGCGTGTGCCGGTGTCGCGGCGCTTCAAGACGGTGGTGACCAGCGCAGCCGGGTACCCGCTCGACAAGACCTACTACCAGACCATCAAAGGGATGGTGGCGCCGCTCGACATCCTCGATCGCGACGCAAACCTGATCGTGGCGTCCGAGTGCTCGGAAGGGATGGGCTCACCCGAGTACGTCGAGGCGCAGCAGCGCCTGATCGATCTCGGTGCGGACGGCTTCTTGCGTGACATCGAGCGGAAGCGCTTCGCCGACATCGACGAGTGGCAGACGCAGATGCAGCTCAAGCCCATGCGCATCGGACGCATCCAGCTCTACAGCGGCGGACCCGTCGACAGGGCCCTGACCGGCGTGGCCGCCATCGACTCCATCGCGCGTGCTGTCGGAGAAAGCGCTCGCGAGATGGGCGACGCGCACGTGGCGGTCATTCCCGAAGGACCCTACGTGGTGCCGTTCTTCCAGCTGCAAGATTGACGAATCTCCAACCCTCGTGTCGTGTCTCCGAGGAACCGGAAAACCAGCCATCCGCAAGGTGAGCCGCCTGGGAGTCGAACCCAGGACCCTCGGCTTAAAAGGACAGGCCCGCTTGTCGCACCGGGTGGCAAGGCTTCGCAAGCTGTCGCAACGACTGGACAAATTGCGGGCGACGATTCCACGCATCGGCAGGGTTTGGCCGATTTTCCGCTCTCGTTTGCTGCTCCCTTGCTGACGGTCCGCCAGGTCGCCGCGTTCCTGCGCGTTTCGACGCGGACGGTCTACGCGATGTGCGCCGAGGGGCGCCTCGGGCACGTGCGCGTGATGAACGCCATTCGAATCGCTCCGGCCGCGCTCGTCGCACTGGACCGATCATTGGCCAAGTAAGCTCAGAAATGCTCTCGGTGTCACGACCTCCACATCCTCAAACCGTCCAACGGAGAGGAGATCCTGATCGCCAGTGACGACATGAGTTGCGCGCCCCTCCACTGCGGCAGCCAGGTACTTGTCATCGTCCGGGTCCCTGGACACACGCGAGATCTCGTGAGCGCCTGCAACGAGGTCGGCCAGCACGACGATGTCCTCGAACCAGAGCTGAGCATCGACGCCGTGGAGGACCTTACGCACTTTGGGATAGGCGAGGGCCCGCAGTACCTCGTCGACGATTTGTGGAGAAATCACGAGGTGGAAGCTCGCGGCGCTCAGGAATCGCTCGAGCACCTTGCCTGGAGTACCGCCGGGCTGGATGATGGCGCTGATGTAGACGTTCGCGTCGAGGACAGCCCGAAGCAAGGGCTACTTGACCTTCCGGCGAGCTTTGCGCGGCCGCTTGCGGGCGGCTCGCTGCGCCTCGAGCGCGATTTCGAGCGCCTCGTCTTCGCTGACGCTACTGTCTTTGCGGCGCTCGAAGACTTCCGTCGCATGCCGCCGCGCGAATCGGCGCATCTGCTCCAGTCGCTCCACAGGTACGAGCGCGGCCAACGGCTTGCCTTTGCGCTCGATGACGAACTCATCGTGCCTGAGCGCGACACGGTTGAGGAGATCACCGATCCGCTGGCGAACCTCGATTGTGGAGACCTTCTCGGCCATGGCAATGAAGCCGCCGATCTGGCGGCGGCTGCGGGTGGCGACGGATCTCACCCTCCGCGATCTGCATCACGTGCTTCAAATCGCCATCGGCTGGACGGACAGCCACCTGCACGAATTCGAGGTCGGCGGAAAGCGCTACGGAATGCCGGATCCACAGGAAGACATCGGCCCCTCGACGCTCGACGAGCAGAACTACCGGCTGACCGAACTGTTCCGGAAGGGAATCCGCGCCGACTACCTCTACGACTTCGGCGACGACTGGCGGCACCAGATCGTCGTGGAAGACGTGGTCTCCTCGGAGAGCAATGCACCGAAGGCGCAGTGTCTGGCGGGCGCGCGAGCCTGCCCACCGGAGGATTGTCACGGCCCGCACGGTTACGGCGATCTTCTCGAGGTCCTGGCCAACCCTTCAAACAAGCGTTACGCGGAGCTGCGGGAATGGGTCGG
>VBKL01000152.1 GCA_005879805.1 Deltaproteobacteria bacterium
GACGCAGCCATTCCGAGTTGAAGCGCACCTCGGTCTTGTCGCGGTCGAGGACCTTGAAGACCTGCCGTTTGTACGTCTCGGCATTGGCGCCGATCTGCTCGTCGCTGAGCGGAGGCCGGGTGGTGTTGCGTCCGGTGGGGTCGCCGATCGAGGCGGTGAAGTCGCCGATGAGGAAGATGACCGTGTGGCCGAAGTCCTGGAACCGGCGCATGCGCTCGAGGGGCACCGTGTGGCCGAGATGGAGATCGGGCGCCGTCGGGTCGAATCCCATCTTCACGCGTAGCGGCACCGACTTGTCGTAGGAGGCGCGCAGCTTGCGCAGGAGGTCCTCGCGGGTGTGCACGTCGACCGCGCCGCGCGTCACCTCGCGAAGCTGCTCCTCGGGAGTGGCCCTTCGCAGGTCGGTCATCCCGCGAGCCTCTCGCGTATCCGGACGATGCTGCGCGCGCGGCCAGTCTGGTCGTCGATGTCAACCACTGCTCCCTGCAGCACGGCGTCGCCGTTCGCCACCTCGAAGGGCGCGGGACGGCCGGTGAGGAAGCGCTCGAGGGCGCTCTCCTTCTTCATGCCGATGACCCCGTCCCACGGCCCGCACATGCCCACGTCGGTCTGGAAGGCGGTCCCGCCAGGCAGGATCCGCTCGTCGGAAGTCTGCACGTGGGTGTGCGTTCCCAGCACCGCGGAGACACGGCCGTCGAGGAACCACCCCATGGCCTGCTTCTCGCTGGTCGCCTCGCAGTGGACGTCGACGAGGATGCAGGCGGTCTCGCCGCGCAGCTCCTCGACCAACCGCTCCGCGGTGCGGAACGGGCAGTCGATCGACTTCATGAACACGCGTCCCTCGACGTTGAGGACGCCGAGCTTGCGGCCGTCGGAGGTGGCGATGACGCGGTGCCCGCGGCCGGGCGCGCCCTGGGGATAGTTCGCCGGACGCAATTGCCGGCTGCTCGGGCGATCGAGATAGGAGAAGACCTCCCGCCGGTGCCAGGTGTGGTTGCCGGCGGTGAGCAGGTCGAGGCCGGCCTCGAGCAGATCGTCAGCGCTCTCGGGAGTGATTCCGGCGCCGCCCGCCGAGTTCTCCGAGTTGCCGATGCAGAGGTCGAGACCGTGACGCTCCCGGAGCAGAGGAACGAAGTGCCGCACCGCCGCGCGGCCGGGCTTTCCCACGATGTCGCCGACGAAGAGGATCTTCACCCCGATACCATTACCAAACGCGACTCGGTACACAACGCGTCGACGCGCCGATCGTTCTCGCCGGAAGGAACTTCCTCGACCACCCGCAGGTCGAAGACCAGGGCGACGCTGCGCCCCGGGAACGCGGCGAGCGTGGCGTCGTAGTAGCCCTTGCCTCGCCCGAGCCTGTGCCCGCGCAGATCGACGGCGAGCGCAGGGACCACCATCCAGTCGACGAGCGGCAGCGGAACGACTTCTCCGTCGGGCTCTTCCACGCGCAGGGCGCCGCGGGTCCAGTTCGCGCCGGCCCGCCGGAACTCGAGCACGCGTCCAGGAGCCACGCGCGGCCAGCAGACGACGGCGCCGCGAGCGAGCAGGGCGCCGGCGAGGACGTTGGTCGAGACTTCCGACGGAAGCGCGCGATAGAGCGCGATCACGCCGGACACCGGCAAGAGCCCGGCGCGCAGGAGTCGATCCCCGGCAGCGAGCGAAGCGGCCTCGGCATCGGCGGGCATCTGGCCTTTCAAACGCGCGCGGAGGGCAGCTTTTCGCTCGTCTAGATCGGTCACCGCCGCTCCAAAAAGAAGAGCGGCAGCGCTGTTCCGCTGCCGCTCCCGGAAAGACCCCCCGCCTCGGCCGTGTGGGTGGCGTCGGTGGTGCCCTGCGCTAGGCAGGTGGGACCCTGGCGGCTCGCTTCAGGCTTCTCCGATCGGCTTTCGCCGGGAGCTTGCACACCGCGAGCGACGGCCAGAACCCCGATGGACAGCTATCGGGCACGAGGTTGTCCAGCCCATCACGCATTCCAGGCAGGGGAAAGCTCAGGAGCCCGGAAACCCTCCTTGTCTTCGAGTGTGCGGCGCAGGGCGGCTCAAGTCAACGCGGAACCTCGCGGGGGCGCGGAACGGTGGTAGATTCACCTACGGTGTCCCGCTCGCTCGCCACCCCGTTTTCCGTCC
This sequence comes from Deltaproteobacteria bacterium, assembly GCA_005879805.1. GTDB lineage: Bacteria > Myxococcota > Myxococcia > Myxococcales > 40CM-4-68-19 > VBKO01. The sequence goes on from VBKL01000152.1 coordinate 2,130, forward strand.
GGGCGGCCGGGCCGCTGGTTCTTCGCGCGCCGGATGCGGGGGCGGCGTGAGCGAGGCCGGCCGGCCGCCGCCGCGGTTCGGGCGCTTCGAGATCCTGCAGCTGCTCGGCCGCGGCGGGATGGCCGAGGTGTACAAGGCGCGCGTCGCGGAGGGCACGCTGCTCGGCGAGATCGTCGCGCTCAAGCGCCTCGCTCCCAAGCTCGCCGCCGATTCGGAAGCGGTGGATCTGTTCACCGTCGAGGCCGACGTCTCCCGCCTGCTCAAGCACCCCAACATCGTCGAGGTTCTCGAGACGGGTCTCGTCGGCGAGACCATCTACGTTGCCATGGAGTACGTCGACGGCCGCGATCTGGGACTCATCCTCGCTCGCTGCAGGGAGCGGAAGATCTTCCTGCCGGTGCCTTTCGCGCTCTTCATCGTGCGGCGCATCCTCGACGCGCTCGGGTACGCGCACGAGGCGCGCGGGCCCACCGGCCTGCACCTCCACATCGTCCACTGCGACGTCTCGCCCTCGAACCTCTTCATCTCGCGGCTCGGCGAGATCAAGCTCGGCGATTTCGGCATCGCCAAGGTGAGGTCGCTCGGCGGCGAGGACGACGGTGGGACCCTGTGGGGAAAGCTGTCCTACCTCGCTCCCGAGCAGCTCGACCGGGCGCCGCTCACGCCCCGCGTCGACCTCTGGGGCGCGGCGGTGATCCTCTACGAGATCCTCGCCAACCGGCGCGCGTTCCACGGCAAGAACCCCGAGGAGCTGCAGGAGGTCGTGCGCAAGGGGACGGTGCCTCCCGTCGAGCAGTCCCGCAGCGATCTTCCCTCGGGGCTCGCCGACGTCATCGCGCGCGCCCTCGCCCGCGATCCCGAGGAGCGCTACCAGACCGCCGCCGAGTTCAGCGAGGCGCTGCGCCCGTTCCACGACGAGATGATCGGCGGCGCGCTCGGCATCGCGTCGGTGGTGCGCGGTCTCTTCCGTACCTGAGTCGCGAGCTCCGCACACCGACCCCGCCCCAAAAGTGAGCGGGCACGCAACGAGTATCGACGCGAACGGGCATGTGCGCGCATGTCCGTCGCGCGAAAAAGCTCGCGAGATCGGAAGGCTTCGCGGTGGCGATGGGTTTGCATCTCGCTTCCGCGACGAAGCCGCGTCCACGTGTGCGGCAAGTCCGGAGAGGAGCCTTCACGATGGTTGGCAACAAGACCCCGAAGCACCTTCGCAAGGCCGCGCTCGCGGCCCTGCTCCTGGTGCTCGGCAGCGCGGCCTCCGCGCGCGCGCAGTTGCAGCACTTCAATCCTGGCTCGCTCATCATCCCGATGGAAACGCCGTTCCAGGACCCCTGCGGCGTCGTCTCCGCGTACGGCCTCATCTACAAGACCCTGGCCGCTTCCGACCAGCTCGCCGCCAAGGGCAAAGGCCGCATCACCGTGCACTGGGTCTACAAGGACACCAAGGCTTCGCCGAACCGCTGCGTTCCGACCAACCTGCACAGGAACCCCTCGACACCCGGAACCTGCCCGGCTCCGTACAATGACCCGAAGAAGTGTTCGACCCTTCCCTACCTCGACAAGAACTGGAACGACGGCTGCGACTTCGCGGTGACGAGCACGCTCGTCACGCCCGTCACCCAGATCGACAACACGAGCAGCAACAACACCAGCACTGGCGATCTCTTGACCGCGAGCTGCAGCGGCACCAAGGGCGTCTTCTGCACCCGGGACACGACCACCGGCGCGGACGCACAACTGTCGTATCCGACCTTTCCCAAGGTCCCGGTTGTGCACACCGCGACCCCGACCACCAACGTGACGACGGTGCAGTACATGGGAGGCGCGTTCGTCATCGACGCGACGGATGCTCCCGTCTTCCGCCAGCTCCTCAGCGGCAACCTCTCGGTTCCCGACGCCTTCGGGGCGACGATCGACTTCTCCACCTTCACCAAGAAGACCGACATCGGAGCCTGCGCCTACGCCTGGGACGGGCTCGCCACAACCTTCACCGCCGGGTATGCGAATACCCATTGGGTCAACATCCACCGCGCGGCCGTGGGCTTCGACGCCACCGACAGCCGGCAGATGAACTCGACGCCGGCGAAGATCGCGCTGCTCCAGACGGCTGGCGGCAAGGAAGGCGTCGGCACCAACGGCGTCATCGGCGACATGCTCCCGAACTACCTGAAGTCCGCGGGTCTCAACTTCAACGGCGCGCAGGGATGCTCGCCGACCGGCTACAACGCGAGCCAGGTCGTCGGAGCAAGCTCCATCAACTGCCCAGTCGGCAAGAAGAGCGGCTACATCTTCGACGCCTTCGACGTCCTCGACCTGCAGAACCTCAACGAGCTGAACCAGACGTACGTCGATTCGTTTGGCCAGACGAAGTTCGTCTACCAGAACTTCTGGACGCCGCACTGGGAAGGCACGACGTTCACCGGTTGCGATGCGACATGCATCAACAAGGCGCGCCAGACCATCATCGACTTCACCAAGACCCGCAAGGTCGGCCTTCTCGCCGAGTGCGGCAGCGTCGCAGTCATCGAAGGCTCGCAGGGCGCAAATCCCTTCGACCCTGGTGCGCCAGGAAACATCCAGACCGGATCCGCGGCCGCGGGCTGGTGGTATCCGCCGAAGCCGATGACGTCGGCGGGTCCGCCCGCCGTGTACACCGATCCCGCGACTGGCTTCACCAGCACGAGCCCGAACACGGCGCCGGGAACCGCGTACTCGCAAGTCGGCGACTATCTCTGGTTCTCGCGCTACGGCCTGCTTTCCAATTTCAAGCCGAACACCGGGAACACTTATTCGAGCAACGTGACCCCGCTCGGCTACACCATCGCCTCCGTCAAGACGCCGGGACCTGCGCTCGACTATCAGACCGCGCGCAAGCAAGGAATGGCGGACGATTTCAACTTCATGCTGCAGCCGGTCGGCGCGAGCAAGCTCAACGCCTCGCAGATCATCTACCTGGGCGGACACTCCTACTCCTCCGACGTGTCCGGCACGCGCGTCGTTCTCAACACCATGCTCGCGCTCGGCGTCGTGCCCGACTCCGCCGAGACGGGATACATCGGCGCAACCGAGTACGACGGCAACGCGTTCGTCCCGACGTACATGCGGATCACGACGCCCGGCGCGCCTGCGCAGTGGCGGACCTTCATGCCGGCGATGGCCGACCAGTGGCAGTTCCCGTACCACACCGGCCATTTCCGCGCGCACCCCGTTTCCGGAGGCGGCTCGCTGGTTTCGAACACGTTGAACGGCTACACGGACGCGCTGGCGTTCAGCAACGCCGACGCCGCGGACAACGGGGTCATCAACCCGGCCAGGAAGACGCTCCCGGCCGCGGGACTTCGCAACATCTTCACCTACCTGGGCGGCTCGATCACCAAGGGATCGGGATTGGGACCGAACAACGTGCTGCAGACGGGCTGGAAGGCAGTCGACATCGACCACCCCAGCGTCGACCCCGCGGCGGGCTGCCTCGACAAATTCCATATCGGCGAGATCAATTCGACGACGAAGCCCGATTACACCGGCCCGCCCTATGCGGGAATGCTCCCTGGACCCGACGGCGTGTGCGATCTTCAGGAGGCGCTCGAGCTCACCCCCGTGAGCAGCCTCTTCGTGGATACCTCCGGCAACCCGGACCACGGCACCGCCAATGGCGTGTCGGGCGGCTCCATCCCCACCGCCTTCCTCAACGACAACCTCAACGCGAAGGAATTCGCGCAGATGGTTCGCGGCTACTGCTACGCCACGGATCCCGTCACCGGGAGCTTCGTCTCCCACCCGGCGGCCAATACCGTCTGCAACGCCTACAACGACGGCTTCATCGCCATCCAGAACGACACCCCGGAGCTGGGCGGGTTCGTCCACTCCCAGGCCGCGATCGTTCCCGCCAGCCAGTTCATCGCCGACCTGCCGACGGGAACGCACCGCCCGACGGTGGCGTACATCGGCGGCCTCGACGGAATGCTGCACGCCTTCTACGTCCCGTCCGACGGGCTCGACCTCGGCTACACGGGTCCGGCGGTCCAGACCGGGGCTACCAAAGCGGTGCCCACGTACAACTCCGATGCCTCGGGCACCTTCACCAACCACACTACCTACGCGTCGTTCACGTATACGACCTCGAACGCGTTGCAAGAGTTGTGGGCTTTCGTGCCGCCCGGCCAGCTGCCTCTCTTACAATCGAACAACGCGGTGGTCGATTCGTCGCCCGTCGTGATCGATGCTTACGGCGACTTCGACGGGTCGGGGATCCGGACCTGGCACACGGTGCTCGTCGCCTCGGCGGGAGGAAACAACCGCGAGGTGTTCGCCCTGGACGTGACCAACCCGCTCAAGCCCGTCTTGCTCTGGGACCTGCAGGCGAGCTTCGAAGACCAGGCGGGGCTGCAGTTCGCGCCGGTCCCGCTCGCGGACGACGACACGGGCTTGAACACCAGCACGCAGGCGCAGGCCTTTGCCTGGCAGAACGGGTGCCACGCCGGCGCGGCGAATTGCACTCTCAGCGACTTCGTGCTCCCGCCGGTGCCGACGGGGTTCACCCCGCCCAAGTTGACCGGCCTCTACAACTACGCCGACCTCGGCGCCAGCCAGTCGATCAGCGTCGCGCAGATGCGCCGTTTCAACGCGCCGCTCTTCGCCGCCTTCGTCGCGACCAACGAGCCGCAGAACAAGGCCGACATGGGAAGCGGCATGTTCGTCTTCGCCATCGACATCACCACCGGTCAAAAGGTGTGGGAGTTCAACAATCCCTACAACCTCTCCGACGACGACCCCATCCAGTCGAACGGGATCGGCAACACTCCTCCGGCCGGCGTGACGCTCTTCAGCAAGACCGGCAATAGCCTCATCGACACCGCGTACGTCGGTGACGACGAAGGGGCCCTGTGGGAGCTGGACGCCGCAGACGGCGTGAACGTCAACTCGTTCCGGCCGTTCAAGAACCAGCTCGGCGCGACCTTGTGCGGTTCCGGGCAGCAGTGCAACTTCGCCTTGAGCCAGGGCTTCTGGTTCGATTCAAGCCTGCCGCGAACCGTCCCCGCCACGTTGCCCGCGACGCCCGCGCTCGGGCCCCAGCCGATCAGCTCGCTGTCGACGGTCTTCCTCCTGCCGACGGGACTGACCGGACCGCTCTCGCCGTACGCGGGGCAGCCGATGCTCGCCTACGGCACAGCGGGTACCGATACCATCAGCGGCCTCGAGCCTGCATCGGGCACCGGAACGGCGTGCGCACAAGGGGCTTCGCTGCCCTGCATCATCAGCGGGACGGTGCATCTCATCCCGCTCCTGCCGGGCTATCACTACAACGCGACCGATCTCCAGCTGAACTCCTCGCTGCTCGGCAACATCACCAAGCAGGGAGTGGTGAAGGCGGAACCGAACGCGAGCCCGCTCGGGTTCCCCGAGTTCCTTACCAACGGCGAGCGCGTCTACGGCTCGATCGTGGCTGCGGGCGACCAGCTCTTCTTCAACACCACCACGGGCTCGGTGTCGCAGATCGATGCTCGCGGAAACCTGGGCGGCTCGAGCTATCGCCTGCTGCTCTCGGCGTCTTCGAACCAGTTGTACAACTACATGACCTCGCTCAACCTGACGAACACCGGAGGCGCCGGCGGCACGCCGATGCTGGACTCGAAAACCGGAACGCTGGTGGTCGTCACCGACAAGGGCGTCCTCCGGCTGGACGCGCCTCCCGTGAAGGGAACGCTGGTCGGCCCGAGCGTGAACGGGCGCGGGGCGACGCCGAGCGGTCTGCTCAGCTGGTACTTCCGGAGGCGCGGTCTTGAATACTGACAAACGCCACGTCATGCGCGGCATGACGCTCATCGAAGTGTCGATCGCCCTCGCGGTCCTCGGGATCGCAAGCCTGGGGCTCGCGGGCACTCTCGTGGTCTCGAGCAACAGCAACGCCATCGCCGCCCGCCTTGCACGAGCGGCATGGCGGGCGACGATCTCTTCTGGGGCCCGGTCCTCGTCAACCCGGCCTCGCAGAACGGCGGCGACGGCGACGCGCTCCTGACGAGGACGAAGGCCCTTCGCGCCTCCGGCGCCGTGCAGAGCTGCGCCGACAAGGCGATCGCCTCCGATGCCTCCGTCCTCTGCCGCGAGGTGCACATCGACTCGTACTGGCAGGGAACCACGCCACCGGTCCCGATGCTTCGTGCCTACGTGCGCGTGATCCAGGGCGGCGGTAACTGGCGCGGCAGCTACGTGCTCTTGCAGCAGGACATCGCACAATGATCCCGACCAGACGAATCCCCCGCGGCTTCACCCTGCTCGAGATGGCCGTCGCCACCGCGGCGCTCGGCGTCGCTCTCTCGGCTGCGATGTACATCGTGGTCGGCGTGAGCAGCTCGGCTGAGCGCGTCCGCCGGGTTGGCGACACCCAGGACACGGCGCGCATCGCGCTCGACGCGCTCGCGGGGGAGATCCGCATGTCCGGAGCGGGCGTTTCGAACGGACAGATCGGCATCGGCACGGTGGGGGGTACCGGGTGGGTCGGCCGCGTTCCCGCCATCTACTCGGGACCCGACATCACCGTGACCACCAAAGGTGGTCAGCAGCTGGTGACGAATTCGCTCTTCATCATCAGCAGCGAGCCGGGCGCGGGCGTTCCCTCGAGCGACGGCGCCGGAATGCAGGGGGCCGTCGCTTCCAAGTCGCTGGACCCCAACAACGGCATCCAGATCAAGTGCACCAACCAGCTCGGCACCCCGGTCGACTGCGCCGACGGGTCCTTCAAGGAAAACACGATCATCAGCGGACTGTGGGGAACGAAGCCGGGCATCGATAACGCTCTGCTCGTCGGCGACTATGCGAACGCCGTCTACCTCCGCCCCACCCAGATCGGAGGCGTCGTCTCGGGCTCGCAGGGAATGCAGTTTCGCGAGATGGCGATCGCCAACGGATACTCTACCGATCCCAAGGCACCCTTCGGGTTCGCGCAAGGCGCGAGCCTGGGCAAGGCCCGCGTCACGCACTGGTACCTGAAACAGGTCACCCCCGGCGATTGGGAGCTGATGCGCAGCCACCCGATGCTCGACGACAAGTGGACCGGCTGCAGCACGCCCGACGCCTCGCCCTTCATCGACGAGACCAACAGCCCCGACGGGCCTGCCGGGACGGTGGTCGGTTCGGGACCCGTCGAGAATCTGCAAATCCGATTCGCGGTCGACGCCGGTTCCTTCGACAATCCCCAGAAGTTCGTGATGTGGGGCCTGAGCAATACCCAGTTCAACTTCCCCGACGGCAGCCAGGTCACGAGCGGCGGTACCAAGCTGCACATGGGCGTCTGCGACGTGCTGCAGGACGGCAACTACGCGTCAAGGCAGGTGCGCGAGGTGCGGGTCTCGATCGTCGCCCGCTCCTTCGCGCCCGATCACGCGACCGACGGCGTCAAGCACGTGAAGCGATATGGCCTGGCGAGCTGGGAGGGCGTCGCTCCGACAGGTGGCGCGCTCGACGAATACCCGCGGCGGTCGTTCGAGGCCCGCGTGGTCCCCCGCAACCTGCAAGGAATCCTCCGCCTATGACCTCCTCCCGGTTCGTGCGCCCGGCGCGCGGCATGGCGCTGTTGCCCATCATCCTGCTCGTCGCGGCGCTGACCGTCGTCGCCGCCTTCGCCGTGAAGGTCTCCGGAACGGAGCGCATCGAGGCAGGCAAGGCCGTCCACAACACCTCGATGCAGACGATGGCCGACACCACGCTGCAGCTCGCGCGCAACTTCTTCGCGAACCACTACCCGCAGTGGGACACCTACCTCGCCTACTTCAACACCAACCCGGTCCAGCTCCAGTCGCGCGCCACCATGTCGACGTACATCACCAAGCTGCGCGGCGACCATCCCGAGCTGTTCGCCCAGCTTCCGGCCTACCTCGCGAACAACTTCGACTGCTTCATGTACGCGCAGGACAACGTCGACGAGTTCGCGCCGGTGGCCAACAATCCGGGGCATGACAACGACCTGCTCATCTACGTCGGGGCGGTATGCGCGCAAAAGAGCCAGGGCGGAAGCACGGAGCAGAACCAGCTCCTCGCCGAGCTCACCGCTCCGCTCCTGTACAGCCCGACTGCCAACATCATCCAGTCGCAGGCCTCGGGCGGATCGCAAGGCAACAACAACGACAGCCAGATGAACGCCTTCCGCTAGGAAGCAGAGCCGCGCCACCGCTCGCGGCGGTCGGGCCTCGAGCGGCACCGTTCGACCACGTCCGGAAGGACCCTGCACACCTCGTCGATCTGCGCCGGGGTGGTGCCGCGCCACAGCGAGAAGCGGATGGCCGCGCGGGCCAGGTGCGGCGGATGGCCCATCGCCAGCAGCACCGGCGACGGCTCGAGCGTACCCGAGCTACAAGCCGACCCGGTCGAGACGGCGATCCCGGCGAGATCGAGCGCGGTGAGCAGCGTCTCGCCGTCGCAGCCCTCGAAAGCGACGTTCAAGGTGTTGCACACCCGGGGTGCGTTCCTGCCGGCGACGCGCGAACGCGGAATCCCTTCCGCGGCGGCCTGCAGGCGGTCGCGCAATGCCGCGAGCCGGGGCGCCTCCTCGGGGAGCGAAGCCGCGGCCACCGAGAGCGCCTCGGCGAGTCCGACGATTCCCGCCACGTTCTCCGTCCCGCCGCGGCGGCCGCGCTCCTGGTGGCCTCCGGGCTGGAGCGCCCGGAGCGCGAGGCCGTTGCGGATCCAGAGCAGACCGGCTCCCTTGGGACCGCCGATCTTGTGCGCCGAAAGCGAGATCAGGTCCGCGTGCTCGAGCGGCAGCGGCATCTTGCCGGCGGCCTGCACCGCGTCGGTATGGAGCAGAACGCCGTTCCGCCGGCAGAGCCCGGCGATCTCCTCGAGCGGGGAGAGCACACCGGTCTCGTTGTTGGCGGCCATGATCGAGCAGAGCGCCGCGCCGGGAAGGGCGTTCGCCAGCGCTGCGACGTCGAGCAGGCCGTCGCCGTCGACGCCGATCCGCACCACCTCTCGCCCCTCGCAGGCACCGAACACGGCGGGATGTTCGACGGAGGAGACGACCACCCGGCTTCCTTCCGGAGCGAGGCCGCGCACCGCCAGGAGGTCCGATTCGGTTCCCCCGCTCGTGAATACGATCTCGCGCTCGGAGCAGCCGAGCGCCCGGGCACATTGCTCGCGGGCGCGGTCGACGAGGGCGCGCGCGTCCTGTCCGGGCTTGTGGACCGAGGAGGGGTTGGCGAAGACGCCCTCCAGCGCGGGCATCATCGCCTGGAGGACGGCCGGGTGCAGCGGAGTGGTCGCGTTGGCGTCGAGGTAGATCACGCTACGTCTGCGGAACGAGCGGCACGCCGGGGCCGGTTCGCACGTGGAAAGCCCGCAAGAAAGCCTCCGCGACTTCCTCGGCGACCTTGGAGGGCGGCCGGCCCGACAGGGGGACCCGGGCCCCGGCCATGGCGCCGTGTCCGCCGGCGCTGCCGCCGAGCGGGGCGCAGATTTCCCGGACCAGCCGGCCGGCGTTGATGCGCCGGTCATTGAGACGAAGCGACAGATACAGCTCGCCGCGGTACGCCCCGGTCGCCAGCGACCACCGGAGACGTTCCAGGCTGACCAGCTTCTCGGCCACCTCGGGCACGATCTCGGGGACGTAGACCTCGCCCATGTCGACGATCACGCCCTGGCCCTTCCCGTGGAGCCGGGCCCGCTCGTAGGCGCGGTGATAGGCGGCGAAATACCGGCCTGGAACCTGCGGATGCTCGATCCGCGAAAGCGCCTGCTTGTCTACGTACGGGAAGAGCCAGTTGTAGCAATCGACGTCGGCCCCCTCGACCTCCCTGCCGAGGTCCCGGGTATCGCTCTTGATCCCGTAGAAAAGGGCGGTGGCGAGCGCCGGGCCCGGAACCAGCTTGGCCGCCCGGAGATACTGGCTGACGAGGGTCGAGGTCGCGCCTGCCGGCCCGCCGACGTCGTGGAAGGCGGAAAGCAGCGAGGCCGGCCGGGCAGGGTGGTGATCGATGACGAGCTGGGGCGCGGCCCGGGCCGCTAGCGAGTAGTTCCCGACCTCGGGCTGGGTATCCACCAGGCAGACCAGGTCGAAGTGGCGTGTGTCGATCTTTCCCACCGCCACGATGGGGAGGTGGAGCACCTTGAGCAGCGCCTTGTTCTCGGCCCGTCCGATGATTCCGCCGTAGGCAGCTTGCGCATGGACCCTCGCCGCCTGATCGAGCAGGAAGGCGAGACCACAGGCGCTCGCCACGGCGTCGGGGTCCGGGTTGTCGTGCGTGAGGATGAGGGCCCGCTTGTGCGACTTGGCGACGGAGAGGAGCTTCCGGAGCCGGAAGCGGACCTGGGAGTCGGGCGGGGGAGGCTCGAGCCGCTGGGTTTGCGGCATGGGGTGGCCCATGAAGGTGCGCACCTTACTGGGCTGCCCGCCCCCGCGCAACGCGCCGGGCCGCCCGGGTTCCTCCCTTCTGGCGTAGCTTTCGCAGGCGGAGGAGGCAGGCCCGGTTCCCTTCCGGAGGAATCTCGAGGAACCCGGGAACGTCGCGGAATCGCTCGTCATTGACGAGCTGACGAAAAGCGACCGGCCCGATTTCGCCCTTGCAGACGTGCTCGTGGCGGTCGACGCGCGATCCGAGCGGCTTCACCGAATCGTTGAGGTGGAAGGCGTGGATGGACTCGATCCCCAGCACCTCGTCGAATCGTTCGAGAGTGGACGCGAGGCCCCGCTCGGTGGCGATGTCGTAACCGGCGGCAAAGACGTGGCAGGTGTCCACGCACACCGCAACCCGTTCCGGGCTGCGGCACAGGTCGCGGATCGTCCGTAGCTCTTCGAACCGGCTTCCCAGGCACGACCCCTGGCCGGCGGCGGTCTCGAGCAGGACCCGGCAGCGTCCCTTGTGAGCGGCGAAGACGCGGTCCAGTGCTTCCGCCACGTTGCCCAGGCCCTGCTTGGAGTCCGCGTTGGCACCGGGATGCACCACCAAAGAGGGGATCCCGAGGAGATCCGCGCGGGCAAGCTCGTCGGTGAAGGCGGCGATCGATTTCTCGCGCAGATCACCCGGGGGCGAGCCGAGATTTACCAGGTAGCTCGCGTGCACCGCGCAGGGCAGGGCCGTTTCGGCGTTGCGGGCGCGAAAGACCCGCGCGTCCTCGGAGGTGATCTCCTTGGCTCGCCACATCCGCGAGGACTTGGTGAAGATCTGGACGGCTTCCGCCCCATCCGCGAGAGCGCGGGTGAAGGCTTCGTGCAGGCCGCCGGAGGTCGATTCGTGCGCGCCCAGGAGCATGGGGCGCGCAGTCTAACGGAAGAAGGGCTAGCTGGCCTTGCGGCGGCGCGACATCTCGTTCCAAGACGGGATGAAGAACTTGGTCGCGTTGTCGAGCGCGTTGTCCATCGCGTCCATGATGATGTGCCCGAACTCGGTCGCGTTGAGGCGCAGCCCTTCGTAGTAAGCCTCGCGGTCGGTCGAGTGCATGATGCAAGGCATGTAGCCGCCGCGAATGAGGATGATGTTCATCAGCATCCGGCCGACCTTCCCCGAGAGATCGCTGAAGGGGAAGATCTCCATGAAGCGGTGATGCGAGTGCGTAGCCTGCTTGATGGGGTGCATCCGGCCGAACTCCTCGCCGTTCATCAGGTCGAAGAGCTGCTCCAGCGCCGGCTGGATCTGCACGGGCTGGACGATGTCGTGGAAGTACGTGCGGTGGAGCGGCATGTCGCGGCGGAGCGAGACCGGCATGCGGTTCGGCAGGCCCTGGTAGAGGATCTCGTAGAGCTTCTTGACGAGCGAGAAGCTGTACTTGACGACGGGATTGGCGGCCTCCTGCTTTACGAACTCGATGGCCGCCTTCTGGTTCCGGACCTCGGTGAAGACGTGGACCATCGAGCTGTCCACGACGCCGGTCGGGTCGAACGCCTGGCGGAGCTCGGCGTGGGTGAGCACGAGGCCCTCCAGCGCGTTCTCGTGATAGACCCAGGAAAGCTCGTACTTCTCGAGGAATTCTCGCGCCGAGCCCGGGCGCTCACGCATCAGCTCGCGAACGTCTTCCGTGCGGTCATCGAGATCGAGGTACCGGGTCCGGCTCACGCTGGGGCTCCTTCTCGGGTTACCGAGAGACTGGCAAGTTTGCGCTTGGCTGCAAGAAGGGCAAGCTAGCAAGTCAACAAAACGATTTCAAGCGCTAATCCCGAGGGCGGTCGGTAGGTTGCAGCACTTCCACCTACTCCCGACCACCGGACGGTCGGCCCGGGCACTTCGTCAAACCGTTGTCGGGTGGAGGCGCATTCCAGCCTTTCTCCAAGCACTTGGAGAGGGCGAAACGGCGAATTCCAGCAGCAGCTTTACGGCGTCAAATGGTGGTCAGCCACTCCGCGTACCGCGGTTCCTGACCGCGGACCGCGCGGAAGAAGACCGACTGGATCTCCTTCGTGAGGGGGCCCATCTCGCCAGCGCCGATGCGGCGGTCGTCGACCTCGCGCACGGGCGTGATCTCGGCCGCCGTCCCGCACATGAACGCCTCGTCCGCGCAGTACAGGTAGTCGCGCGAGAACCGCCGCTCCTCGACGGGGATGCCCTTGTCCTTGGCGATCTTGAGGATGCTGTCGCGGGTGATCCCCTCGAGGATTCCTCCCGCGACCGGCGGCGTGTAGAGCGTCCCGTCGCGGACCACGAACACGTTCTCGCCCGTCGCCTCGCCGACGAAGCCCTGCTGGTCGAGGAGGATCGCCTCGTCGTAGCCGGCGACGAGCGCCTCCCTCTTGGCAAGGACTCCGTTCAGGTAATGGCCGGTGACCTTGGCGCGGGTGGGATCCGAGTTCATGTGCATCCGCGTGTACGAGCTGATCTTCACCCGGATGCCCTTCTTCAAACCTTCCTCGCCGAGGTAAGCGCCCCAGTACCAGGTGGCCACGGTGAGCTTGACGGGATTGACCGCGCCGACGCCCATCGCGCCGTCCGAGTGATAGGCGAGCGGCCGCAAGTAACCCTCGGTCATCTTGTTGGCGCGCAGGACCTCGCGGCAGGCCTCCACCACCTGCTCCTTGGTGTACGGGATCTCCATCAGGCAGATATGTGCCGATTCGAAGAGGCGGCGGACGTGCTCGCGGAGCCGGAAGACGGCGCCGCGGCCGTCCGGCTGGGGATAGGCGCGGATCCCTTCGAAGACGGCGACGCCGTAGTGCAGCGAGTGGGTGAGGACGTGGACCTTCGCGTCGGCCCAGGGCACCAGCTTTCCGTCCATCCAGATGACGTCGGCCTTGCGAATCGGCTCCGGCTTCTTCTGCATGGGATGCTCGTCTCCCTGTGGCGGACGGGCCGCTACGTAGCACGCCGGACCCTCCTCCGCTACAGGGCGGGGATCGGGGCGCAGAGGCGCTGCAGGACCGGGATCTCGCCGAGCAACTCCTCCTTCGCGCGGGCGACGATCCCGCTCAGCGCGCGCTGGGAGGGAAGGAGGGCGAGCGGCGAAAGGGTGCGCCGGAAGGCCTTGTAGAGATGGGCGTAGGGGCGGTTCCGCGCCACCGCGGGGGCGGCGATGCTCTGCAGCGGGTACCAGAGCGGCGTCAAGAGCCGCGGCGCGAAGCTATCGAGCGCGAGGAAGACGGCGTTGCGGCTTCCGTTGCCGCCGAGCCCGACGCGCTGGACGTGCTGCCAGGCCGTCCGCACCGGCACGTTGTCCGAGATCCCGCCGTCGCAGAGCCTGAGCAGGTTGTGCTTGCGCAACAGCTCGGTCAGCAGATTTTTCATGCGCGGGTCGTCGCGCGCCACATCGTAATGGATCACGCCCGGCACGGAGGCGGAGAAACCGGCGGCGTCGATGGCGTCCGCCTGGCGGGTCTCCTCGTTCGAACCGAATACGAGCTTGTGGGTCAGCCGGGGGATGCGCGCGAGCTCCTGGACCGCTTCCGTCAGCCGCTGCACGCTGCGATGCAAGGTGTGCAGGCCCCAGCGAGCAGGATCCTCGTCGGGGACCTCGAGCAGTTGTTCGTAGTCCTCCAGCGGGCGGGGGAGCTTTCCCCGGCGGATCCCGGTGACCGTCACGAGAAGCGGGATGGGCAATTCCGAGATGCGGACGGCGCTGCCGTCGGCATTGCGGAACCAGTGGCCGATGGCGGCGCGCAGGTGGAGGCGCAGTGGGCCCGGCAACCCATACACGCTCGCCTGCGGAATGATGCGGAAGATCTTCCGGTAGGTGAGATCGGCGAGGATTTCCGGAATCCGCGCCATGTCGAAGCGCTTTTCACGGGCGCGGAAGAGACCGAGGATCGCTCCCATCGAGCTGCCGGCGATGAGGGCCGGCTGCAGACCCGCGGCTTCCAGGAGCGCGAAGGCGGCGAGGTGGACGTAGCCAGTGCCGCCGCCGCCACCGCAGATGAGCACCAGGTGGCGGTCGCGAACCTCGCGGTCGAGCGACTCCAAGGGAAGGCGGTGGCCGAGCGCGGCCATCACTTCGTCGCGCGCGGTCCGCGCCGCGTCGGCCGCCGCTCGCGCCGCGGGGAGCAACTCGTGGGGCGAGGCGATCTGCAGGCGCTGCGGATCGAGCAGCGGCCACAACAGCTGCACGAGCCGCTCGCGCAAGGGACGCAACAGGCGCGAGACGGCGACGTCGCGGCCATCCGGCGCGCGTACGTAGACGGCGCGGGCGAGGGAAAGCGCGTACCGGATGGCGGCCTCGTCGCCTTCGTAGAAGCGGCCGCGGGCAGCGATGGCGGCGCGCGCGAGCTGGGCCTCCATCTCGACGAGCGGGCGGATCTCGGCGAACCGCTCGGCGACGAAGGTCATGCCGCTCCGAGGACGCGCAAGAACGCGGCCCGGACCCCGGTGGTGTGGCGCGAATAGTCCGCGAGCAGATCCTCTCCCGCGCGCTCTCCCGTGTAGCCGAGCCTGCGGGCGAGCAGCAGGAGCTCGCGGCCGAAGGTGGGCAGCGAGTCGATGGGCCGGTCGCGGACGATGCGCAGGCGGCTTTCGAGACGGCGCAGGAAGCGGTAGCCGCGCGCGAGGGGCTCCTTGTCGGAAGGTGCAAGGAGGCCGGCCTTCTGCAGCGCGACGAGAGCTTCCGGAGTCGCTGCGACGCGGATCGCCGGGTGCCGTTCGCCGTGGACGAGCTGGAGGTACTGCACGGCGAACTCCACGTCGACGAGTCCTCCTCGACCGAGCTTGGAATTGTAGCGGCCGCTGGATTCGGCAGCAATCTCGCGCTCCATGCGCTCCCGCATGGCGAGGAGCTCCCGCGCCGCCGCGGCCTTGTCGATGGGCCGGAAGATGCTCGGCTCCAGTACCTCGCGCCGGGCGCGAGCGAAGAGGTCCTTGTCTCCCGCCACGGCTCGCGCCCGCAGGAGCGCCTGCCGTTCCCACAGTCGCGCCTCGCGCGCGTGGTACGAGGCGAGCGCGTCGAAGGAGACGACCAGCGGACCGGCGCTGCCGCTCGGGCGCAGGCGCGTGTCGACCCGGTAGAGGGATCCCTCGCGCAGTTGCAGGGCGAGATGGCCGATGAGCTTCTGCGCGATGCGCGCGAAGTGCTCGTGGTTGGAAGCCCGCCGTGCTCCGTCCGTCTCGCCGCCGGCGGAATAGAGGAAGAGCAGGTCGAGATCGGAGTGGTACCCGAGCTCGCGGCCGCCGAGCTTTCCCAGGCCGACCACGGAGAGCGTGGCGCGGCTCCCGTCGGCATGGCGGGCGGTCCCCTCGCGCCTCTGCACCTCCGCTTCCGCGAGCGCGAGCGATGCAGCGACGCAGACGAGCGGCGCCGATCCGCGATGCACGAGCTGATCGACGAGCTCGGGGTGGCGCAGCAGCGATCGGCTGAGGAAGTCGCTGGAGCCGAACAGCGAGATGAGCAGGCGGGCCGTCCTCGGCGAGGAAACGAGCAGCGAGACGATCGGAGCCGGATCGGCGAGCTGACCGAAGAGGTCCGCCAGATGGCGCAGCGCCTGGTCCGGATCGGGCGCCGCCGCGACCTCGTGGAGGAGCACCGGAGCAGCGTGCTGTTCGGCGGCATTGGCGCCGGTCCAGAACGGCGTCCCGCGCCGGTGCGAAAGCCGGAAGAGCTCGGCCGCGGAGCCCTCCGGATTGGCGAATCCCAGCGCGGTGAGGGCCGCGACGCGCTCCTCGTCCGAGACGGAGGGATCTGCCGCCACCGCGGCGTTCGCGTCCGCGACCGGAGCGGCGCCTTCGGCGACGCGGAGCAGATCGCCGAAGCGCGATTCGATGTTCTCGCGATGCTCGGCGAGATCGCGCTCCATGCGCACGAGCGCCTCGTCGCGCGGCGCCGGATATCCGGCTCGCCGCGCCAGCCGGGCCCGTTCGCGGCGGTCCTCCGGCAGCGCGTGCGTCTGCCGCTCGGCGACCATCTGCACCCGGTGCTCGAGGCGGCGCAGGAAGAGATATCCGTCCCCGAGGTCGTCGCGATCGCGGCTGGAGACGAGGCCCGCATACAGCAGCCGGTCGAGGGCGCGGAGCGTGCCCCGCTCGCGCAGGTTCCTGTCCTTGCCGCCATGGAGCAGCTGGAGCGCCTGGACGAAGAACTCCACCTCGCGAATGCCGCCGGGGCCGAGCTTGAGATCGAGCCCGCCGCGCCGGCCTGCTTCGCGCTCGGCGCGGGCCTTGAGCGCGCGCATTTCCTCGACGGCACCGAGATCCAGGTACTTGCGCCAGATGAACGGAGCGAGCTTGCGCAGGGCCTCTTCGCCGACGGCGATGTCGCCGGCAACCGGACGCGCCTTGAGCAGGGCGAAACGCTCCCAGGCGGCTCCTTGCGATTCGTAATACAGCTCGAGCGCCCGGGTGGCGTTCGCGATCGGGCCGCTTCGCCCTTCAGGCCGCAGATCGAGATCGACGCGGAAGACGAAGCCGCCTTGTGGCGTGGCGCTCGGCGACCCGATGGTCCGGGTGACCTCCTCGGCGAGCCGGGCGTAGAAGGCGAAGTGGTCGATGGCAGAGGGGCCCTGCGTGCGGCCGTCGGTGTCGTAGACGTAGAGAACGTCGACATCGCTCGAGAAGTTCAATTCGCCGCCGCCGAGCTTCCCCATTCCGAGCACGCAGAACCCGCTCGGACCCGTGGCGGCGCGGCCGTGCGGCGGGCCGTGCTCCTCGCACAGTTTCGCGTAATGGAACGAGACCGCCGCCTCCAAAGAGGACTCGGCGAGACGGGAAAGCTCGGCCATCGATTCCGGCAAGGTCGCGCGGCCGGACAGATCGCGCAGTGCGATGCGGAGAATCTCGACGAGCTTGCGCCGGCGCAGCGTCTTCGCCAGCTCGATCCCCGTCCAAGCCGTGGCAACCCGCCTGCGGGACGGTTCGGGAAAGCGGGGGCAGGCGAGCAGATCGACGAGGCGAGGCCGCGCGGCCAGATGCGCCGCGAGGAAACGCGACGCCGCGCAAACGGTGACGAGGGGAGCGAGCGAAGCGGGAGGTGCGGGCCTGCGTAGCCGCTCGTGGTGTGCCGCGAGGGCGCGCGCTGCTCCGGCGAGCGCGCCGTCCGGATCGGCGCTCGCGGCGCATAACTCCATCAATTCGGCGGAAGTCGCCGCATCGAGCCCCGTCTCGCCGAGACGCTGAGCGGTCCGGGCCGCACGGTCGGGCTCCTCCCAGGTCGCCGGGGAATCCGCACGGCGGTCGTCGCCGCGGATACGCTCTGGATTGCCGTCTTCGTCGCTCTCTGCACCCTGCGCGGGGCCACCGAGCGCGCCTACTGGTCGGCCGCTTTCTTCATCGCGCTCTTCTCGGCCTGCGCGTTCGTGTACGGGCGTATCGCCTTCACCGTCTCGGACGGCGGTCTCATCGTCCGCACAGTTTCGGCTGTGCGTCACATCGATTTCGCCGACATCCTCCGGGTCGACGTGGTGCCCGGGCCGCTAGGGACGAGCTACGCCGTGCGCACCCGGGCGGGCTCGGTGCAGTTCTCCAGCCTCTTCGGCGGCCACGAAAGGCTCTGCTCCCTGATCGTGCGCGGCGCGGGGCTCGTGTAGAACCACGCGGTGCGCGCTCTCTGCGTGTTCGCGATCCTGTGTAGCGGGTGCGCGCGCTGCGGCGAGCGTGGGCCGTACCGCGTCCACCGCGCGGCGGCGCCCATCTCGATCGACGGAGCGCTCCTCGAGTCAGCCTGGGATCGCGCGGACCGCACCGGCCCGTTCGTACGCTCGCTCGACGGCAAGGCGGCGGCAGCCGCGACCGAGGCCCGGCTGCTCTGGGACGACGAGACGCTCTACGTCGCGTTCCAGTGCGAGGACGCGAACGTCGCGACGCCGTTTACCCGCGACGACCAGGCGCTCTACACCTCGAACGTGGTGGAGATCTTCCTCAACCCGAGCGGCGACCTCGCGCATTACGTGGAGATCGAGGTCGCCCCCTCGAATGCGCTGTTCGATGCGAGCTTCACCGGACGGCGCGCCGGAATGGATCTGGCGTGGTCGTCCGGAGCGCGGCATGCGGTGCAGGTCGACGGGACCCTCAACGACCCGCAGGACGTCGATCGCGGTTGGACGGTGGAGCTGGCGATCCCGTTCGCGAAGCTGCCCGGCGCGCCGCGGCCCCGCCGGGGCGACCAGTGGCGCTTCAACCTCTACCGGCTGCGGCAGCCTCCGGGCGAGGGCCAGGCCTACAGCCCGCCGATGGTGGGGGACTTCCACGCGGTGGAGAAGTTCGCGACCTTGCGCTTCGAGGATTAGAGGCGCGTGACGGTCAGCGTCCTGCCGTCGCTCACCGCTCGTACGGCGCCGGTATCGGTGCGGTGCGTGCGGGCCCCCGCTGCGCGCGCGCGGGCAGCGACATCCGCCGAGGGAAACCCGAACGGATTGTGCGCCCCGACCGAGTAGACGACATGGGCCGGCCGCACGCGGGAAAGGAATGCTTCGGTGCTGCTCGTCGCGCTTCCGTGGTGTCCAGCCTTGAGAAGATCGGAGCGGAGGGTCGCGCCCGACGAGGCAAGCTCCGCTTCGGCCAGCGCCTCGACGTCTCCGGCGAAGAGCAACGCCACCTCGCCGTGCACGAGGCGAAGGACCATTGAATTGTCGTTGGTGCTTCGATCGGCCCGGAAGCCCGAGCGCAGGATCTCGATTCGCACGCCTTCGCGCGATTCCACCTCGCCGCCGCGCGGTATGCGCAGCCTCGCCCCCCGAAGAGCCGCACGCGCGCGCAGCGCGTCCCCCACCCCATCCGGGCCGGCTTCACCGGTCGTCCACAGCTCGCGCACCGGCACCCGATCGAGCACGGCGAAAAGCCCGCCCGCGTGATCGGGATGCGGATGAGTGAGGACGACCGCATCGAGCCGGCGGATGCCCATCTCCGCAAGCGCGGAAAGCACGATGCGGCCGGCGGGATCGGGGCGATCGTATGCTCCGGCCTGCGGCCTCCGCCCGTCTCGGGCAAAGCCCGCTCCTCCGTCACCACGACCGCGCAGATTGCCACCTCCGTCCACGAGGAGCGCGCCGCCCTCGGGAAGCTGGATGACCGCCGCGTCGCCCTGGCCCACGGCCAGGAAGGTGACGCGCAATTCGCCCCTGTGCGCGTCGAGCGCGCGCGACGTCAGTGCGACGAGCGCACAGGCGCCGAACGCGACCGCTCCGCGGGCGACGCGCATCGGCCGGGAGGGCAGCGACGAGACGCGTGCGGGATAGCCAGCCATCAGGAACCCGCCCGCGCAGAAGAGGACCCCGGCGGCGATCCCGGGCGCTGGAACCGAGGCGGCGGCTCCCGGAATCGCCGCGAACGCTTGCGCAGCGAGCAGGGTGAGGCCGGCGAGATGATCGGCCGCCCAGAAGAGCGGCAAGGCGGCCGAAGGCGCGAGCGCGTCGAGAGGCGCGGCGAGCGAGGCGATGGGAATGGCGACGAGTCCCGGCAACAGACCCACCGCGTTCGCCGCCACCGAGACGAGGGAAATGCGATGGAACGCCGTCGCCAGGAGCGGTGCCGTGCAAAGGGTCGCGGCCGCGCTGGCGCAGGCGATCCCCACCACTTCCTCGAGGCTCCGTCCGAAGACGCCGGTGCGACGGCGGAGCGGTACCAGGTCGCGCAGCCGCCGCGAGAGCAGGAGCATCCCGCCGACGCCGGCGAGGGAGAGCTGCAGGGCGAGGTCGTGAGTCGCTGCCGGGTCGAAGGCGGCACAGAGGGCGGCAGCAACGAGCAGCGCGGAGATTCCGTCCGCGCGCCTGCCAGCGGCAACCGCGCCGAGAGCGATTCCGGCAGCGAGGCCCGCCCGGACCGCAGGCCATGGCGCTCCGAGCACGGCCACCTCCACCGCCACTATCGGAACGGCGCAAATGGCCGCTACGGCGGCTGCGCGCAGGCGACCGGCCCAGGGAGAGCGGAGCCACAACCGCCGTGCCGCCAGACGGACGAGGAAGGCCACCGCGGCCAGATGCAGTCCGGCGCTCGCGAGCAAATGGACGAGCCCGCTTCTGGAAAGGTCGTCGTCGACGTCGGGAGGGATGAGCGAGCGGTCGCCGACCCCGAGGGCCGCGACGAGCCCCGCCCGCGGACGAGTGGTGCAAACATCCTCGCAGCGGCGGGCGAAGCGGGCGCGCAGACGGGCCACTGCGCGAGACCACGGCGGTCCTCGCGCGAGAACGGTCGGCGGCTGGTCCGCCGAGCCGAGGTAGGCAATCCCTCGCAGGGAAAGGTCGAACGCTGCATCGCGCTCGCCCGGATTGAGCGCGCGCGGCGGCTCGCGCAGGCGTGCGAAGACGCGCAGCCGCGCACCGCGCTCCGCCTCGATCGAGGGAACCCGCAGGAGCGCGCGCAAGGAGGTCGGCCTCACTGGGTCACCCGGCCGCGGTTCGATCCGGTCGGCGTCGAGGGTGAGGGACATGCCGCCAAAAACCGGCTCCCATTGCGCAACGACCCCTTCCATCTGGATGGGCTCGCGGCCCCCGCGGTCGAGGGCGGGATCGAGCAGTGCCGCGTCGACCGCGGCATCGTGGGCGGCGCGCGGCGCGCATCCTCCGCGCAGGATCCCTACGGCAGCGCAAGCCAGGGTCAGGGCGGCGAGGCGCGAGGCCGGCCAGGCCGCGGACGCGAGCGCAGCGACACCGAAGCTGACGCAGAGCGCCAGAAGGGGATCGATACCGATGCCGAGGAACGCTCCCGCGACGAAAGCCGCGAGGGCCGCTCGAAGCGGCCACGCCGCCGAAGCCACTTCCCCTCCCACCGCCCACCATCACCCAGGAAAACCCGAAACTGCGGCCGGGCAAAAGCCTACACCCCGCCGTGCTCGACCGTCAAGCGAGGTCTTGACGTGGCGCGGCAGGCGTGATACAAAACTCCCATGCAGACGTTCAAGGTCGGCGACAAGGCCGTCTACCCCGGGCAGGGAGTCGGCGAGGTGATGGGGATCGAGCACAAGGACATCGCCGGCCAGCGCCAATCCTTCTACGTCCTCAAGATCATGGAAAACGGGATGAAAATCCTCATCCCCATCAACAAGGTCGGCTCGGTCGGCCTGCGCTCGCTCATCGACGAGAAGGCCGTCATCAAGGTCTACGGGATCCTCAAGCAAAAGGACATCTCCGTCGACTCGGCCACCTGGAACCGGCGCTATCGCGAGTACATGGAGAAGATCAAGACCGGCTCCGTGTTCGAGATCGCGGAGGTCCTGCGCGACCTCTACCTGCTCAAGTTCGACAAGGATCTCTCGTTCGGCGAGCGGAAGATGCTCGACACCGCCCGCAACCTCCTCATCAAGGAGCTGTCGCTCGCCAAGGGCGTCAACGAGGACGACATCGAGACGGACCTGAAGCAGATCTTCAACTGTTAATCCTTCCCTGACATCTTCTGCGGGCGCGGGCGCTGTAGGCTGCCCGCGCCCGTTGCTTTTTTCCGGTTGCCCGTCGGGAGGAGCGGGCTTTGCACTGCGTCGCCAGTCGCGGAGGCCGCAGGCCGCAGCATTGGAGGCATCGCGATGCCGCTTCGCCTCACCAACACGCTGAGCGACCGTAAAGAGGAGTTCACGCCTCTGACGCCGGGACGGGTCGGGGTCTACGTGTGCGGGATCACCGTCTACGATCTCCCTCACATCGGACACGCGCGCTTCCTCGTCGCCTTCGACACGGCGGTCCGCTTCCTGCGCTGGAGCAAGCTGCACGTGACCTACGTGCGGAACTGGACCGACGTCGACGACAAGATCATCAAGCGCGCGAACGAGCGCGGCGAGGATCCGGCGGTCTTCAGCGCCCGCTACATCGAGGAGTGCAAGCGCGACATGGCACCGCTCGGGGTCGCGTCCGCGGACATCGAGCCCAAGGCCACCGAGCATGTTCCCGAGATGATCGCGCTCATCGAAAAGCTCGGCAAGGGCCGTCCGGGCTGGCACATCGAGTGCTCGGCGATGAGCCAGAAGTACCTTGGCACCACCTTCGACGTACACGGGGGCGGGAAGGATCTCGTCTTCCCCCACCACGAGAACGAGATTGCGCAGAGCGAGGCGGCGAGCGACCAGCCGCTCGCGCGCTTCTGGTTGCACAACGGCTTCATGACGATGGACTCCGAGAAGATGTCCAAGTCGCTCGGCAACGTGCGCAACATCCGCGACCTCTTGAAGAGCTGGGACGGCGAGTCGATCCGCGCCTTCCTGCTCTCCACCCCCTACCGGCATCCCATCAGCTTCAACGACATGGCGCTCGCCGACGCCGACGGCAGGGTCGAGTACTTCTACGAGACGCTGCACAAGGCGGATGTGTACCTCGCGGCGAAGAAGTTCTCGGGCAGGGGAGCGATCGAGGGGCCGACCCGCGACGCGTTCCGCGAAGCGATGGAAGACGACCTCAATACCGCCCAGGCGCTGGCGATCGTGAACGAGCTGTACAAGCAGCTCAACGCCAACATCGACGGCAAAGCCGCGGCGCAAAAGGTTGCCGACCTGCGAGCCGAGGTGATCGATTTCGGCCGGGTGCTCGGGCTCGGAGAGCGCGAGCCGATCGAGGCGATTCGCGACCGCAGGAGCCTCGCCGCGCACCGGAAGGGGATCGATCTTGGGTGGGTCGAGGAACGCATCCGCGAGCGGCTGGCCGCGCGCAAGGCGAAGGACTTCGCCCGGGCGGACGCGATCCGCGCCGAGGTGTCCGCCAAAGGTGTGGAGTTGCGCGACGCCGCCACGGGGACGGACTGGCGTGTCCTGCCCTAGCTACGGAGCGCTGGCTCCGGCGCCCTGTTAAACTCGGCAGTCCATGCCGGCGTTTCAGCTTCGCAGCGATTTCAAACCGCAGGGCGACCAGCCTCGGGCCATCTCCGAGCTCATCGCCGGGCTCAAGCGAGGCGACAAGGCGCAGACGTTGCTCGGCGTGACCGGCTCCGGGAAGACCTTCACCGTCGCGAACCTCGTGCACGCGGTGCAGCGGCCGACCCTGGTCATCGCGCACAACAAGACGCTCGCGGGCCAGCTCTACGGCGAGTTCAAGGAGCTGTTCCCGCAGAACGCCATCGAGTTCTTCGTCAGCTACTACGACTACTACCAGCCGGAGGCGTACGTCCCCTCGACGGACACCTATATCGAGAAGGACTCGACCATCAACGACGAGATCGATCGCATGCGCCACTCGGCGACGCATTCGCTCCTCACCCGCAACGACGTGCTCATCGTCGCCTCCGTCTCCTGCATCTACGGCCTGGGTACCGCCGAGGCGTACTACGAGCTGAAGGTGTCCGCGCAGGTCGGCCAGGAGTACCCGCGCCACAAGCTGCTGCGCGACCTGGTCGAGATCCAGTACGAGCGCAACGACAGCGACTTCGCTCGCGGGACCTTCCGCGTGAAGGGCGACACCGTCGAGATCTTCCCGGCCTACGAAGAGGAACGGGCCATCCGCATCGAGCTGTTCGGCGATCAGGTCGAATCGATCAAGGAGATCGATCCGCTCCGCGGCAAGGTGCTGGCCGAGATCGAGAAGGTGAGCGTCTTCCCGTCCAGCCACTACGTGACGAGCGGGGAGCGGCGGAAGATCGCCGTCCACGACATCCGCGAGGAGCTCCGCGAGCGCCTGACCATCCTGCGCGCGCAGAACAAGCTCCTCGAAGCGCAGCGGCTCGAGCAGCGCACCATGTTCGATCTGGAGATGATCGAGCAGATGGGCTTCTGCCAGGGGATCGAGAACTATTCGCGCCATCTTTCCGGACGGCTCGCCGGCAATCCTCCGCCTTGCCTGCTCGACTACTTCCCCAAGGACTATCTCCTCGTCGTCGACGAGTCGCACCAGTCGATCCCGCAGATCGGCGCCATGTACCGCGGCGACCGCTCGCGCAAGGAGACGCTGGTCGAGTACGGGTTCCGGCTGCCCAGCGCGCTCGACAACCGCCCCTTGAAGTTCGAGGAGTGGGAGGCGCTGGTGAACCAGATCGTCTTCGTCAGCGCCACCCCTGCCGAATACGAATTGCAGAAGAGCGAGGGCGTGATCGTCGAGCAGATCATCCGCCCGACCGGCCTCGTCGATCCGCAGGTCGAGGTGCGGCCAGTGGCGCAGCAGGTCGACGATCTGCTCGAGGAGGTCCGCAAGCGGGCCGAGAAGGGCGAGAGGGTACTGGTCACGACCCTCACCAAGCGGATGGCGGAGGATCTCACCGAGTACTACGCCGACCTGGGCGTCCGTGTGCGCTACCTGCACTCGGACATCGACACCCTGGAGCGACTCGCGCTCATCCGCGATCTGCGGCGCGGGCTCTTCGACGTGCTGGTTGGAATCAACCTGCTGCGCGAAGGCCTCGACATCCCCGAGGTGTCGCTGGTCGCGGTGCTCGACGCCGACAAGGAAGGGTTCTTGCGCAGCTCGGTGTCGCTCATCCAGACCATCGGCCGGGCCGCCCGCAACGTGGAGGGCAGGGTGATCCTCTACGCGGACACGGTGACAGAATCGATGCGCGTCGCCCTCGAGGAGACCGATCGACGCCGCAACAAGCAGCTCGCCTACAACATGGAGCACGGCATCACCCCGCAGAGCGTGAAGCGGGCCATCCTCGACATGGCGATCCAGGGCATCGCCTCCGACAAGGACGACGCGCTCGCCGGCAAGGAAGAGCTGGCGGGCTATCTGCCGAAGGACAAGCGCGACGTGCCCAAGGTCATCGCCGAGCTCGAGGGCGAGATGCGGGCCAAGGCCGACCAGCTCGACTTCGAGGGCGCGGCGATGGTCCGCGACAAGATCCAGGCGATCAAGGACCTCGACCTCGGCATCCTCCCCAAGCGGCCCGAGGCGCTCAAGGCCGAGGCGCGCGCCGCCGCCGGGATCGTACGTCCGCCGCGGCCCGAGCACGGACGCAGGATGGGCAAGAAGCAGCCGCGCAGCCGCGGAGGGGGAGTCCGGAGGTAGTCTCCATGCTCGTAGAGGAGCTCCGGAACAAGCTCGACGCGCTCCCGCCGCAGCCCGGCGTGTATCTCATGAAGGACAAGGCCGGCGAAGTGGTCTACGTCGGCAAGGCCGCGAGCCTGCGTGCCCGCGTCAACCAGTATTTCCAGCCGCGCACCGGCGACGAGCGCGCCTTCATCCCGTTCCTCGAGGACCTGCTCGGCGACATCGAGGTGATGATCACGCCGTCCGAGAAGGACGCGCTGCTCCTCGAAAATGAACTGATCAAGAAGCACCGTCCCCGCTTCAATATCAAGCTGCGGGACGACAAGAACTTCATCTCGCTGCGGCTCTCGCGCACCCATCCCTATCCGCGGCTCGAGGTGGTGCGGCGGGTCCGCAAGGACGGCGCCCGCTACTTCGGTCCGTACGCGAGCGCTTCCGCCATTCGCGAGACCCTCGCCATCGTCAACCGCCACTTCCAGCTGCGCACCTGCACCGATCAGGTGATGGCGAACCGCCGGCGCCCGTGCCTGCAGTACCAGATCAAGCGCTGCCCGGCGCCCTGCGTCTACAGCGTGCCCGAAGAGGAGTACCAGCGCTCGGTCGAGGAGGTGGCGCTGTTCCTCGAGGGCAAGGCAGACGAGCTCCAGAGCCAGCTCACCACGCGCATGAACGACGCCTCGACGAAGCTCCAGTTCGAGCGCGCCGCGCAGCTCCGCGATCAGCGCCGCGCCATCGAGCGCTCGCTGGAGAAGCAGCGCACGGTGCTCGCCGACACCGCCGATCAGGACGTGCTCGGCTACTACCGCGAGGGCGGCCTGCTCGAATTGCAGCTCCTCTTCTTCCGCGGCGGGCGGCTCTCGGGAGGGCGCAGCTTCAGCTTCAAGAAGCAGGAGTTCCCGACCGAGGAATTGGTGATGAGCTTCCTCGACCAGTACTACGAGTCCGGCGCCCTCATCCCCAAGGAATTGCTCCTTCCCATCGCGCTTCCCGACGCGGAGGCGCGCGAAGCGCTCCTCAGCGAGCGCAAGGGCGAGCGGGTACGGATCCTGGTTCCCGAGCGCGGCGAGAAGGCGCGGCTGCTGGAGATGGCCGCCGAGAACGCGCGCCACAATTTCGAGGAGCGCCAGCGAACGGAGAAGAACACCTTCGATCACCTGCAGCGGCTGCAAACCCGCCTGCGCCTGCCGCGGCTGCCCCGGCGCATCGAAGGGTTCGACATCTCCACCTTCCAGGGTCAGCTCACGGTCGGATCGCAGGTGGTCTTCACCGACGGCGAGCCGGACAAGAGCGGTTACCGCCTTTTCAAGGTGCGCGGCGAGGCGGTGGGCGACGACTTCGCCGCCATGTTCCAGGTGCTGACGCGCAGGCTCAAGCGCGGCATCGAGGACGAGAACCTCCCCGATCTCCTGGTGGTGGATGGAGGCAAAGGGCAGCTCAACGTCGCCCGGGCCGCGCTGCGCGAGGTGGGGCTCTCGCTCTCCGACGTCCCGCTCGCCGGGCTGGCGAAGAGCAGGGTACTGGAGAACGAGGAGCGATTCGCCGCCCGCCAGGGGTTCCGGCTCGCCGATGCCTGGGCGGAGAAGGCGGGTCCCGAACCGGAGGTCCCGCAGATCGAGGACGCGGCGGCGCGCGTCGGCGAAGAGGTCCGCGCAAATGCGGAGCCGCCCTCGCGACTGGGCCGCTCGCGCAAGAAAGGCCGCTTCAAGAAGGACGAGATCGAGCGCTCCCCGGAACGGGTGTTCCTGCCGGGGCAGAAGAACCCGCTCGTCCTGCGGCAGAACACGGGAGAGCTTTTCCTGCTCGCCCGCCTGCGCGACGAGGCGCACCGTTTCGCCATCACCTACCATCGCAAGCTGCGCCGCGAGAGGAACTTCCGCTCCGTGCTCGAGCAGATTCCCGGAGTGGGCGAGAAGCGGAAGCGGGCATTGCTCGCGCACTTCGGATCGCTCAAGCGCATCCGCGCCGCGAGCCCCGAAGAGATCGCACAGGTCGAGGGCTTCAACCGTGACCTTGCCGAGCGGATCCAGCGGTTCCTCGCCGCCGAGGCCCGGGCAGCCCTGGAAGCGGAAGCGTTGGAAGCGGCGCAGGGGGCCGCCGATCAGGGCGAAGGGCCGGAGCCGATCGGACCCGCCATCGCGACCGACCGCGAGGACGTTGCCTTCGACGCCGCCGCGGCCGAGCTGGAGGCGATCGAGGAGGACGATCTGCTGCCGGCGGATCCGGAGCCCGAGCCCGAGCTCTCCGGCGTTCCGGATGGATCCGATGAGGGGCGCAGCGGACGTCCGCAGTAAGGTCCGCTTGTTTTTATTTTCGCCGTTTTTCCTTGAACCCCCTACGCAGCTGTCCTACAACGCGACGCTGTTCTCAGCGCCGCCGGGGCGCGGGGAGCGCCGAAAGGACGTCCGGCAACATATGAAGCTCTACCCGAAGATCATCCCCTCCATCGCCCGCGACACCATTGCCACGCTCATGGCGGAGGGCGACATCGAGGTGGAGACCATGCGGGTCGCGGACGCCGAGATGGACATGGCGGCGATCCTCAAGGAGTACCTCGCCGCCGAGGAGCGGGTGAACCAGGCTACGCGCGAGGCGCTCGAGCGGCGCGGCTACGACCACTCCAAGTTCAATCAGGTCAAGCGCGAGATGGCCGATGTCCGCGGATTCAAGATGGGCGACGAGGGCATCGACTACATCATCAACCAGATGATCGAGTTCCTCCTCATCTCGCGGAACGTGGAAGAGGTCTTCGCCGAGGACCACCAGATCCGGAAGAAGATCTACCAGGTCTTCAAGAAGCACCTCGACGTGGACGAGGACATCGACCGCGAGGCGCGCGCGCGCCTCAAGCACCTCGCCGAGGGCACCCAGGCCTGGGAGGTCGAGTACCAGAAGACCGTCGAGCAGATCCGCCGCAACAAAGGACTTCTTTAGCGGCACCGTTCAGTTGAATTGACGACCGCGTCTTCGATGTGAAGCTCTGCGATCCGGCGCCTTCGGCGCCTCTACCAAGGGGGAGCTCGCTCCCCCCTGGACCCCCCAAGATCTCACGGTCAGCACAGATGTGAGCGCAGCGGTAACGCGCTCACCGACCGATCGCCGCTCCTACCCGCGGAGGCTCCCGCGTAGCGGGACCCTTGCGCTGCGGGGCCGCGGCGCGCGCGGATGCTCCGGTCGCCTCGACCAGCTGGGCGCGGAGCGTCTTGCCCTTCACCTCGCCGAGGGCGACGAGCGGGAGCCGGCGATCGTCGTCGCTCACCCACACGTGCGCCGAGCGCGTCACGTTCGTATCGTCGAGCCGCGTGGAGGTCCCGTCGAAGCGCAGGGTCTTGAACTTCCCCAGCGGGGTCTCGATCTCCTCGCCCTGGGCAATGGTGCCCGTGAGCCGCCAGACCTTGCGCCCGGAATAGACGTCGGCGCAGACGGGCCGTCCGGGGACCTGACCGCGCAGGAGATAGAGCGTCGAAAGCATGTCGCGCGCCGTCGGTCCCGCCTCCAGATCGACCGGATCGGGGTTCCCGTCCTTCGTCGCCGAGATGGGGAGCTTGCCGCCGGAAGGAGGGAAGCGGACCTCGATGGTCTTGTGCGTCGGACCCTCGTCGACCTCCTCCCGATACTTCACCGGGCGCAGGTCCTTGCCGAGGAGGCTGACGGCGAACACCTCGTAGCGGCCCAGGTTGGTCGCAATGAAGGCGCTGGTCCGCGCGCGCGCGCGCACCGCCAGCGCGGCGCCCTCCGAGGCCGGGGCGCGCTCGAGCGAGACGTCGAAGGTCCCGACGTCGGCGCCGAGGAGATCGAGGCGGAACTTGAGCTGCTCGCCGGGCGTGAACTGCACCGCGGGAGGAGGAACGGCGGCGCAAGGTGGCATCTGGACCGCGGCGAGCAGAACGGCGAACGTGGCGAGCATGTGGTTTCTTCTCCTGCCTCGGCCGATGACGCCTTCCCGATCAGACGCTTGCGACCGGACAGGGATTCAACGGCCGCCCAGTCCGACCTTCTCGCCGGATCCCTTCCGCCGCTCGGCGTTCAGGACCTCGATGCGGGCCCCGATCCGGTCCCGCATCGATGCATACGCCTTCGTTCCCGTCGCCATTGCCGCCGAATCCGTACTGCAGCTCCCAGGGATCGGAGAAGTCGTAGGAGTAGACGACGTCGTAGTACAGCTCGCCTGCGATGCCGTTCGCGAAGGCGAGCGCCCCCATCGCTCGCGCCGCCGTCGCGGGCGCGTCGATGACGTAGTCGGGCCATCCGGTGAAAGCGGCGCGGTGCTGCGGAAGGACCACGCCGCTCGGATCGCAGCCGTGCGACATACAGCTCTGATACCACCACACCCACGCGCCCTTTGCTTCCGCGTCCCGGTAGCGGCTTCGAGCGACCGGCCGCGGGCAGTTGGGCGACCCCTCGCCGAGGCAGTTGAGCAGCGGCACCCAGACGTCGATGCTGGGAAGCTGGTCGGACCAGGCCGTGGTGACGAGACGCCGGATCGAAGGAGCGTCCTCGCGCAACTCGCGCGCGTGCTGCTCGACGCGGGCGAAGTCCTTCGCAGCGGGCTCGTCCTCGACATAGGCGAAGAGCCTGTC
This sequence comes from Deltaproteobacteria bacterium, assembly GCA_005879805.1. Classification (GTDB taxonomy): domain Bacteria; phylum Myxococcota; class Myxococcia; order Myxococcales; family 40CM-4-68-19; genus VBKO01. Next base: position 31,926 of record VBKL01000152.1, read on the forward strand.
GAGCCAGCCCCGCTCCTGGAAATGGGACATCCAGGCGCGGCGCCAGGATCTCCGCTGTCCCCGGGTGAGCGTTTTCGGCTCGCGCAGCTCGACCGAGGTCCAGCGGGCTCCGTCGGGTAGCGCGGTTCCGTCGAGGAACGGCGCTACCTCGTCGTCGTAGACCTTCCAGTCGATCTTCACCTCGTCGCCGTGTGCCTGATAGGGCGGCGTGTTCTGCGTGCCGCCGAAGAGCGTGATCCCGCGCCGGAGCGCGATGGTGTCGTAGGCGCGGGTCAGCTCCGGGTTCGCCTCGGGCCCGCGCTTGTGGCCCTTCGCGGCCGAATATCCGGAGAAGCCGAAGGCGGTGACCAGCGCCGGCGTGGCGGGCAGATCGAAGCCGCGCATCTTCAGCTCGACGGGAACTCGCGCTCCCGCGAGCTTCGCGCCGCTGGAGTCGTCGATCCAGCCGAGCTGGATGGTCGAGCTGAAGCGGGCGCCGCGGGTCCCGGAGAGTCCCCGCGCCGGGCAAGCCTCGACGAAGATGGCCTGCGCGCGTCCCGCTCCGACGTCGATCGGGAAAGCGCGGCGAGTCTGCCCGAAGAGCGGGTCGCGCACGGGGATGAGAGCGTCCGGCCATTCGCCGGCGCGGCCTTCCGGTTCGGTGGGCCGCGCGAGCAGGATGGTCGCGACGCGCATCACGTCCAGAGAGACGCGCGCCGTTGGATGCTCCGGCCTGCGGCCTCCGCCCGTCGCAGGCAAAGCCCGCTCCTCCGCCGAGACGAGCGGTTGCGCGCTGGCGCTGAGCGCCTTCACGCCTTTTTCCGAGCGCACGACGATCTGGGCGCCGATGCATTCCCCGCCCGCGGCCGAGAACCGGATCCGCGCCGGTTCCTTCGCCCTGCGCGGCGTCGCGTCCGGAAGCACCTTCTCCGATTCGTCGGCGATCCAGATCTGGACGGAGCTGGACGCGACCAGCGCGGCTGCGACGCAGGCCAGCATCGAGCGAAGGTGCGCCTCGGCCCGCGGCCCGGCAAGCGACCCTGCCTGGAGCGCCGGGCCGGCCTTGGAAATCCGCGACGGCGTCGCGAAGCCGATATAGTCTCCGGTCATGGCTCCGGGCGGCCGCGACAAGCACTTCGATGTCGAAGACGACGACGAATTCGCCAAGGGCGCGCCCGGCAAGAAGCGCCGGTTCACCGAGTTCGAATGCCCGACGTGCAGCGCCCACAATCCGGTCGGCGATGCGTTCGGCAACGGCGACGACATCTTCTGCGGCTACTGCGGCCAGTCCTTCGTGGCGGAAGTCGACGAGGACGGCGGGCTGCGGTTGAAGGAAACGTGAAAGGCGTCGCGCGACGCGAAGTGCGGCGGGTGGCGGGCGGGGAAGCACAGCCCGCCGCCGACGACGACGTCGTCCTCGAGGAGCCGCTCGAGATCCGGGTCGCCGGCGAGACCCTCGCCATCACCATGCGTACGCCGGGCCACGATCGCGAGCTGGCCGTCGGCTTCCTCTTCGCGGAAGGAGTAATCGGATCGCGCGACGACGTCGGGCGCGTGGCCCACTGCGGGCGTCCCGATCAGGAAGGCTACGGCAACACCATCGACGTCGCCCCGGGCCCGGGCGTCTCGCTCGACATCGATCGCGTCTCCGCCACGCGGCGCGGGACCATCACCACCTCGGCGTGCGGCGTCTGCGGGCGCCGCAGCGTCGGCGACGTGCTCGAGCGCTGTCCGAAGCTCCCTCCCGGACCCGAGGTCGAGATCGCCTCCCTGGTCCGGGGAATGGAATCGCTCCGGACGCTCCAGCCCAATTTCGCGAAGACCGGCGGGATCCATGCGGCGGCAATTTTCGATGCCGGCTTGAAAATGCTCGCCGCCTTCGAGGACATCGGCCGCCACAACGCACTCGACAAGGCGGTGGGGGCCCTGGTGCTCGCGGGCAAGGTTCCTGGAGAGGATGCCGCGGTGCTTCTCGTGAGCGGCCGCGCCAGCTTCGAGGTGGTGCAGAAGGCGGCCATGGCGCGCATCCGGGTCGTCGCCAGCGTGTCGGCGGCGAGCTCTCTCGCCATCGATCTGGCGAACGCCACCGGAATGACGCTCTGCGGTTTCGTGAGGGGCGGCGGCATGACGGTCTACGCCCATCCCGAGCGCCTGCATTGAAACGGACGGTCGGTCTGTGGCAGAGATCCGGGCGCAACTTGCGATCCGGCGCAGGGGGCCTCGGGGAAGGGTGTCTTCTGCCGGCCGGAAGGGGAAAACAAAATGCGACGTATCGCGGTGCTGGCAGCGATGGTGTCCGGATTCGCCTGCGGTGGCTCTTCGAGCACGCAGACGTTCAGCGCGAGCCCAATGGTGCAGACGAACGAACCCGCTTCGTTCCGACTGAAGGCTGCTCCGACCGCCACCGGTTCGGCGCAGGTGCAGATCGTCGGTAACACCCTCACCTACTCCTTGCGGGGCAGCAATCTCACCTCCGCGCCCTCGGTTGCGCACATCCACCTGACGCCCGCCGGCGCTGGCCCTGCGCAGGGTGCGGTCATCGTGACCTTCAAGGTGCTCAACGCCGGGGCCACCGCGTCGACGAATTCGATCACCGTCGATGACGTCGTGACCAATCCCCCCGACGCGACGGCCAAGAACCTGGACGGGACGCCGATGTCGTTCGACCAGCTCGTCCAGCACATCAAGAACGGCGAGACCTACGTCAACATCCACACGGGCAGCAACCCGAGCGGCGAGATTCGCGCAGACTTGCACTAGCGCTTCTCATCTCGGGCGCCGCGGGAAGCTCACCCCGCGGCGCCTCGCTCAGCCCTTCTTCGGCGAGACCGCTCGACGAGCTGCCCGCAACGCCTTGCGCTCCCGCTGCCGGGCGAGGAACCCCGTAGCTTTGCGATCGCCCCGGGTCTTTGGCGCGGGTCCCGGCACCCGCGGCGCAGGCTCGGCGTTCGTCGCGGGAGACGGTCCACCATCGTGCGTACGAACCGCTTCCTCGCGGGGGCGTCCCCATCGCGGCTTCGACGCGGCGGCCGGCGCGGCTGCGTACGGCCGCGCTCCTTCCACCGCGAACCAGAGCACCCGCCGGACAACGAGCGTCGCGTAGGCTCCCGGCGGGAGCGTGAACGAGAGGTTGATCTTCAGCCGGCCGCGGTTCAGCTCGTCCGGCCGCGGGTCGTGGACGCGCAGCTTTCCAGGGCGCACGAAGAGGGGCCGCTCCTCGTGTTTGAAGAACACGGGCGCGCCTTCGATATGTAGATCGCCGAGCCCGAGCCCTTGCGCGTGGAGCGCGCCGAGCGCCGCTTCCCGCACTTTCGCATCGGCGACCTCGGAGTCCGGCGCGAGGAGGGGAAAGGTCTTGCCCCAGAGCTCGTCGCGCAGCGTTCCCGGGAGAGCGCGCGGGAAGAGCAGGGCGCCCGCCTGGTAGCGCAATCCGATCAGCTCGGCCGCCGGAACCCGCGAGGCGAGGTAGCGGCGAACGCCCTCGTTCCAGACGAAGCTCTGCAGCTCGAACACGGCCATCATCCGCAGGCGCCGATCGAGGTGCAGGAAGGCGCCCTTGAAGTCGCGCGGGTCCTCTCGCAGGCGACGGAGGATGGGCGCGTACCGCTTGCCGGCGTCGTGGGGGGCGCGCAGTTGCCACTCGCCCCAGTGCTCGCGCCAGAACGTCTTCACCTTGGCGTCGTCGCTCTTGTCGAGCTCGCTCGGCGTGGCGATGAGCGCTTTCAGTGCCGATTCGAAATCGCCGCGGAGAAGATGCCTCACGACGAATCCCTGCCCGTGCTTCAAGTACCCGAAGCGCTGCGAGTCGAAGTAATTGACCACGCCGACGCGCTCGACCTCGCGCACGCTTTCCGGCACGCGCTCCGCGTCTTCGCGCGAGAGGTCGCGCACGGTCACCTCGAATCGGTTGGAGGTGATGTTCGCGCTCGAGAGCGGCTCGCGCGACCGCCCCACCAGCTTGAGCCGGAGGTCCCCGGTCTGCACCACCTCCCGTTCGGCCAGTGCGCCGCCCTGGACGCCGACCAGCTGCTCGGTCCGGCCTTGCTTGTCCTTGAGGCCGCAGATCGACAGATCGCGCCTGCGGACGCCGAACTCCTTGCCGATCCGCTCCAGCGCCTGGAGCGTCGAGACCTTCTGCTTGTCCATCCGGTAGACCCAGACGTCGCCTTCGGGATCCTCCTCGAAGCGGAACCCCTCGCGAACGACGAAGTCCTCCGGCCGTTGCTTGATCTTCACGGCGAGCGTCGTACCGCATCCGCGCCCCGGAGATGAGGAGAATCGAACCGACGGCGCGGCAGCGACGAGCGCGCAATGCAGCGCCGCGAACGCCGCCCGCGGCGCTCCCGGCAGAAAACTTGCGTCGCGAAAACCGGGCCCCAGACTCGCTCGCGCATGGTCGAGAGGCTGCCCACCGAGGAGAGGTTTCGTTCGAACCGGGTCTTCCAGCGGTGCCCGAACTGCGACCTGCGCACCGACGTGAGCTTGCACGTCGCCGGAGCGCTGATCCGGTGCGTCCACTGCAACGTACGGTTCCAGGTCGAGCGGCCCAGGCCAGAAGCCACGTTGCATCCGCACGCCCCGGACGATCCCACCGCCTGGGAGGAGCTGGCGGCGGTAGGGAACCCGAATCCGCTTTCCACCCCGAAAGGGAAAACGCCTCCCGCTCCGCCTGGATCTGCGCCGAATCAACCGAAGCCGATGCCCCGGATCGAGGGCTTCGTGCTCCACGAGCGCCTCGGGCAGGGAGGCATGGGCGAGGTCTTCCGCGCCACCCGCGAATCGGACGGCCGCGAGCTCGCCGTGAAGGTCCTGAGCGAATCGCTCGCCGCGGTGCCCGACTACGTGCGCCGCTTCGATCGCGAGGCGGCCGCCATGGCGCAGCTCGATCACCCGGGCATCGTGCGGCTGCTCTCGCGCGGGCGGAGCGGCGAGCACTGCTTCATCGCCATGGAGCTGGTTCCCGGGCCCTCCCTGCGGACCCACGTGGCGGTGGCGCGGCCCTCGGCACGGGCCCTCGCGCGCCTGCTCGGCCAGGTCGCGCACGCACTCGCTTACGCCCACGCTCGCGGCGTGGTCCACCGGGATCTCAAGCCGGACAACGTGCTCGTGATCGGGGAAGGTCGCACCAAGGTGCTCGACTTCGGCCTCGCCGGCTTGCACGCCGACGGAGCCGAGTCGCTCACCCAGAGCAACGTGGCGATGGGGACGGCCAACTACATGGCGCCCGAGCAGCGCAAGGACGCGCACCGCGCCGATCACCGCGCCGACCTCTACTCCTTCGGCGTGATGATCTACGAGCTCCTCACCGGGGAGCTTCCGGTCGGGAAGTACCCGCCCGCTTCGAAGGTCGTTCCCGGCCTCTCGCGCGCCTGGGACGCGCTCATCGAGCGCTGCCTGGAGCAGGACCCGGCCGCCCGTCCTCACAGCGCGCTGGAATTGGCCCATGCGCTGGAGTCGCTCAGACGCGTCAGCTTCCGCCGGCGGTTTTCGGCCGGTAGAAGAGCACGATCGTCAGGCAGTGGAATTCGTTGTCGCTGGATTGGATGACCGTGCGATCGACGATCTCCAGGTCGCCGTTGGCGCGCAGCCAGCGGGTGACCTGATCCCCGAGCTCGTCTCGTTCCTTCGCCTTGGTCGCCGAGAACAGCTTGACGCCCGTGAACATCGCCCCCCCTTCAGCCCCCACGGCGGGACTGAATCGTTCCAAAGCCGCCGCGGAGTGTCAATGTCGGGGTTGCCGGCCCCGGCCTTCGCCCCCACGTTTCCTTGCGAACGGAGGCTCGCGATGGCGACGGGAAGGCCCGGGGAGCTGCTGCTCGACCCAGAGAGCAAGCGGCGCAAGCGCGAGCTGGCCGTCCAGTTCATCCGCCGCATCCGGTCGATGGAGCGAGAACGGCTGCACGCCCTCATCCTCGAGGAAGCAGGCGAGGACCTGGCGCAGTTCTTCCTCGCTTACGCGAGCGACCTCATCGACCGCGAGCCCCAGCGCGCCGCCGAAAACGCCTCGAGCCTGCTGCTCATCGGGTACCTCATCCGCGCGTTCGAGACCGAGGCGAAGGTTCCGGCGCCACTCGTCCAGGACTCCTGGCTGCACTGACCCGGGTCCGATCCCGGACGCCAGCTGCCTCGCCCCCCTTCCAGCCTCGGCGTTTCCGCCCTACCTTGGCGCATGGCTTTCTCCGAACGCTCGCCGCTGGCATCGCCGCAGGCGCGCGATGCGCTGAATCGCCTGATCGACGGCTTCCAGACGCTGGTTCGCGAGCACCTCGCCCTCGCCAAGGTCGAGCTCAAGGAAGACCTGAAGCGGATGGGCCGCAGCCTGCTCCTGAGCGCGGCCGGAGTGCCTGCGCTGGTCGCCGGATACCTTCTCCTGAACGTCGCCATCGCACTGCTTCTTGCGACCGTGATCGCGAGCTGGGCGGCCTTCGGCATCGTCGCGGTCGTGAACCTCGCCGCCGGCTCGGCGCTCACCGCGCACTTCATCAAGAAGGCACGCCAAACGCCCATTTCTCTCGACTCCACCAGCACCGAGCTGCGCCGCGACCGCGAGATGCTTTCCAGCCTGACGAACGGGACGCCCGCCGCAGCGCCGGCGCCTCCGGCGATCGAAACGGCGCCGCGTCCACCCGAGCACGCCCCGGCGCCCGTGCGACCGTCCTGGACGCCGGCGCCCCGCGCCGACGGGGGAGGGGTCTCGCGCGTCACTCCCTCGCGCGTCACGCAGCCCGTGGCGAGCGGCGCCCCGGCGCCGAAAGGCGAGCCGGTGGCCGCGTCCCGCGGCGACCTGGCCCACTGAATCGAGCCGCGCCGAGGCGCGCGGGGAGGATACCGATGCCGACGGAAACCACGCCGAAGGATCCGGCAGCCATCCGCGCCGGGATCGAACGGGCAAGGCAGGAGATCGAGCAATCCGTCGCCGACCTTCGCCAGGGAGTGGCCGAGACCCTCGACTGGCGTGGCATGGTCCGGCGGCATCCCGCGGCGGCCCTCGGCGGCGCCATCGCCGTGGGATTTCTCCTGGCCCGCTGGACGACGAGGTAGCCATGGCCGACATGCTCGGTGGAACGCCGGCAGAGCCCGGGATGGACGAAGAGGATCTCGCCTTGCTTGCCGAGGGGATGGTGGCAGGCCGGGAGTGGATACGGAGCGCGCTGCAGAAGACGCTCGCCTGGGTCGAGGAGAATCCGGGCGCCGCGCTGATCTGCGCCGCAGGCGCCGGCTTCATCGCGGGCAAGCTGCTCCTGCGCAGGCCTCGTACTCTCGAAGACCTCGTCGACGACTAGCCGTTCCCGAAGTTGCGGGTTTGCTCCCGCGACCGGCAGGATGCCGCCCGTGCCGGGTGAGCTGCATCCCTTTCTCTCCCATTTCGCGGTGGCCTTGCTCCTGATCGGTCCCGCCTGCGACGCCTTCGGCGTTGCTCTGCGACGCGATTCGCTGCTGCACGCCGGTCGCTGGAACACGCTCCTTGGCGCCGCCTGTGCCGCGGCGGCGCTCGCTTCCGGTCTCGGGGCCCGCGCCGCCCTCGGATCGCACGGACCGGCGGGAGAGGCACTCCTGAACCTGCACGGCGCTCTCGCCTGGGTCCTCGCTGCGGCCTGGGCCCCGGTCGCTCTCTGGCGCGCGCTGGCGAAGCCTCCGCTTCCGACCCGCCTGCGCACCGCCTATCTCGCCCTTGCATTCACGGGGGCCATCGCTTGTGCCGGGGATGGTCTGCTCGGGTCGGCCCTCGTCTACCGGCACGGCATGGGGCTGTCCCCTGCCGCGCGGGCGGAGCCCCTGCCGCGCCCTCCAACCATCGACAGGTAGAGCGCTCTCACGATCTCTCCCGCGCTCTAGCGCCGCTTTTCGTCCGGATAGCGGGCCGCGACTACGGTGTGGATGCCGCCACGTACGAAGAAATCACCGATCACTTCCGCCCTGCGGGGTCGGACCGCGGCGAGCAGGTCGTCGAGGATCCGGTTGGTGACCGCCTCGTGGAAGGCGCCCTCGTCGCGATAGCTCCACAGGTAGAGCTTGAGGCTCTTCAATTCGACGCAGAGGCGATCGGGAACGTACGTGATGCGGATCACCGCGAAGTCCGGCTGGCCGGTCATCGGACAGACGCAGGTGAACTCGGGGCACTCGAAGCGGATCTCGTAGTCGCGATCAGGACTCGGGTTCGGGAAGGTCTCCAGGGTCTTCGAGGGCCGGGTAGATCGGCGGGGCGCGAGATCGATCGGGACTCCGCTGTCCTTGCGTCGGCCCACGGTAACGCCCTCCTACCACGCCCCGAAGCCCTCCGACCGTCGACGTCGAAACCCATGAAACACGCGAGGTTGGCTCCACATCGCCAAAGGACTCGTTGCGCGCGGAACGGAGGTGCAGTAGGAGACCCCCCATGAGGAAGGCAGACCCGAGCAGTAGTCGACGTTCCGGGCGGCGCAGGCCCCTTGCGACACCTTTCCCTCCTCCGGCTGACGAGCAGCGGCACCTACGTAAGGCTACCGAGCGGCCTGCCGAGAGCAGGCTGGACTCGGATTTCGGCATCTGCCTGAGCGTCGTGCCCGCGCTGCGCCGGCGTTCCGACGCGTAGCGAGCCGCCTGGCGGCGGTATCCCGAGGCTGCGGGCAGTCTTGTCGCCAAGGCGACAGATGCACAGCCTCGGTACATGGCCACGACCCGAACCGTCACCTCTCCGGCGCCGTTCTCTCGCATCGTCGAGGCGCGTTCCACCAGCTCCTGGAAGGCCGCGCTCCCGGCCGCCCTCATCGTCATCGCGGCGGTGATCGCTGCCGCTTACTTCGCCGCCAAGGCGTCCGAGCAGTCCCAGTTGCTCGCCGGCGCGCGGACGGAGATGCAGCAGAACGTGCAGGCTGTCTCCCAGCTCCAGTCCCGCATGGCGACGGTCGATGGCGACCTGGCGCGGCTCCGCACCGCCGGCCGGACCACCGTGATCCTGAAGCCGGCGGCCTCCAAGGCCCCGCGCAAGGGCGCCGACACGGTCGCTTCTTCCTGGGGCGCGGCGACCTGGGGCGAGCAGTCGGACGGGAAGACCTGGATTCGCATGGACGCCTACGGGCTCGCGCCGGCCCCGCAGGGCAAGGGCTACGATGTCTGGTTCGAAGGGGCGGACGGAAACGTGGTGGAGGTCGCCAAGCTCGATCCCGCCCAGGACGGAAGCGCGTTTGCCGAAGGCAAGGACCTGCCGGGAGTGGACAAGGGGAAGCGCATCCTCGTGTCGCTCGACGAGGAAGAGGCGAAGAAGCCGGGCACCGAGGTGTTCCAGGCCGATCTGCCCAAGCTGAAGCCGATGGAGCGCGCCCTCTGCCGCGCCCTCGAGCAGTACCACCAGCTCCGGCCGGGTCTCGGCGTCGACGAATGCGCGCGCAAGCTCAAGGAAACCGCGGATCTCAATGACCCGGCGCGGAAGGCGTCCGACCTCGTCGACCGCATCGTGCAGCTCGCAATCCAGGGGACGGCAAGCGAGCGGACCGAGTTGCGCGACGCGCAGGATTCGCTGCAGCGGATCGGCCGGCCGGCGGTGACACCGGCCCTCTCGCGCCTGCAGGCGAGCCCCGATTCCAACGCGCGGCTGGCTCTCGCCCGCGTCCTCGTCGGCATTTGCGGAGATGACTGCGCCGATCGGAAGCTCGATTGCATCGTCCCCGCGCTGCTCGAAGGAACCTCTGACGACCGCCCGCCGGAAGCGCGCCGCGAGGCGGAACGGGGCCTCACGCGCTGCACCGGGGAACAGTTCGGCGACGACCCCACCGCCTGGCGCAAATGGTGGTCGGCCCGCTCCGCGCAGGCGTCGCGCTGATTGAGGCCCGACGGGTTCGCAACCTCTGAAACCTGTCTCCTTGCGAGGTTCTGCACGGCCTGCCGGGCGCGCGCCCCGCTCCTTGACCCAATGAGGGCTCCCTCGTACGCTGTATGTCCACCTTCGGACGCAGATCATCCCGGAAGAAGAGGGCGATGGCCGTCGATACCACGAGCCCGAAGACCGAGATGATCGATCCCGCGCTTCTCGAGGGGATCGGCGCGAACTTCATCGTCAAGGAGCCGTCGGGCGCGGTGAAGACCTTCCCGATGCGCCAGGACCGCTTCCTCATCGGAAGATCCGACCATTGCGATCTCCCCATCGCCGACTCCTCCGTGTCGGGGCGGCACGCGGAGATCTCGAGGACCGACGGCGACATCAAGATCCGCGATGTCGGCAGCGCCAACGGCATCTACCTGAACGGCGAGCGCGTCGAGGAGGCCGAGCTTTTCGACGGCGATGTGCTGCGGCTCGGGCAGACCTCCATCCGCATCGACGTGGTCGGCGGTCGCGCGCGCGCCACCGGTGGGCTGCCGCTGCGCACGGTCGCCCTCGCCGTGGCCGCGATCCTGGTGCTCGGAACGGTCGGCGCCGGAGTCGGAATCGCGGTCCGCAAGAAGCAGCAGCAGCGCCGCGACATGCGCACGCTCGCCGCCTTCGTGACGGCGGCCCGCGAAGGCCAGCGCGCCAAGCCCTGCGCCGCCATCGTCGACAAGGTGCAGGACGTGGCCAAGGAGCTCAACGCGCTTGGCAAGCTGAGCTGCTCGGAGCCCTTGCGCGGAGACGACGCCAAGCGCGCCGTGGCCGGGTACCGCGAGCTGTCGCGCACCTATCAGCTCATCGCCACCGCCATCAGCCAGTTCGCCGGCCAGCAGGCCACCTCGACCCAGGCGCTCACCGGCGCCGCCGAGCAACTCGAAGACCTCGACCTCAAGCTCCGCGTCGCCGAGGCGCAAGAGCTCATCGATCAGCGCTCGCAGGTGACTTCCGCCTTCGCCTCCGACTGGAAGAAGCTGTCCGCCGCGGCCAGCGCGTACGCCAACGAGGTCGAGCAGGCGTTCGTCTTCGGCAACAAGTCGAGCTGTCCG